>JBIPMB010000236.1:0-2523 GCA_044369355.1 Gammaproteobacteria bacterium
TTATGGGAAATTGCTTCTAGAAAAGCGCCTTTCTTGGATGCAGAAAGTGATATGGATATACGGGATTGGGTTGTGGATGATGGCGTGCGTGAAACTATTCCTGATGATACACCGGCACTAATGGTTACACTGATTCAGGCATGTTGGGATCAGAATCCCGAGAAACGGCCTCTTGCTGCCGAAGCCGTTAGACAATTGAAGAGTGTAGAGGTTCTTTCACCTGCACCTATGCCTAGACAAGCAAATTCTAGATCTGCTTCTACAGAGTCATATGAAATGTATGCCAGTGATTTTAACTCGCATCCTAGTTCTGGTAATGGGGGAATATATTTGGGTGGAAATAAAAAAGATACTTTTTTTAGAGTGCCGGAAGACAGAACGGTCTCTAGATCATCTTCGTCAACAGAATCATACGAGATGTATGCGAGTGACTTTGCGGGCACTGTACACAAAAAATAGTACGGGTGACTATTTTTATAAATTTGAAAGGAAAGGAAAGGAAAAGAAAGAAAAATGAATTTATTAGACCTTATTGAAGGTTTACAAATACAAACCTTGAATAGTATTATTTATCATGAAACGTTAAGCGATAGCGAAGTGATGAGATTAGCAGAACACTTACCCAACAATAATAGTGTTAGCAGTTTGAGTTTGAATGCGAGTCAGCTGAGCCCTGTGGGCTTAAAGGCTTTAGTAAGTGCTATATCGGATAATTATAGTATTGTAACGATTGCTTGGCAATCTTATAGTCTGCCGATGGATTATCAACTTTCTCTTCAAAAGATTTGCGCGCGCAATCAGGTCGCGGCTATATCCTTAGCTAAAGCCTGCGCAGAAGGAGATACAGCAAAGGTAGAGTGTTTCTTGCAGCAGGGAGTGAGTGTTTATACAGTGCCATCTCCATGCCAACAACCTATTATCCATCAAGTTATTGCAACGGGTAACCCAGTTATTCTCAAGTTGATTTTTGAACTGCGTCCCATGTTAGATGTGGATTTTGCTAAGGGAGCTTCCGCATCGATATTGACAGATTTAAACCGAATTGCAAAAGATTGGTTGCCGCCACTGTTAGGTGAATTTGCCTATAAACAAGGAGTTCTTTGGGAAAAATTAAAGCAATTGCAACGAGCTGTTATTTGTTATCAGTTGGCATCAGAAAAAGCTTATCCGCGTGCTCAATTGCAACTAGGAAATTACTATCTTAAAGGTTGGGGTGGTTTGCCCTGTGATGTTAAAAAAGCACATTTCTATCTGAAGCTAGCTGCCGAAGCTAATCTTGAACGCGCAAAACGGAATTTAGCCAAATTAGAAAGTCAATATCCTGAACTGATCGCAACGGATTATACAAAAAAACAAGATGAGAACGATTTTGAAGATAAGCAGTCATCTGCCGAGAGTTTCATTTCAGATCAACTTCTTTTCAGTAGCGAGGATAAAAAAGAATTACTGGATAGCCGATTGATTTCTACTTGTCAGGACAATCCCTTAATATGTTTCGACCCAATATCACCCATTACAACCAATCCGCCATCTCTGTTGAGCATACATGAATTAATAAGGCAAGAGGTGGCATTAATGCATGAAAAGCTTGTGCAGGAATCTCAAGCATCATCTGCAAAAAGTTATTCTCAAAATCAAGATCAATTTTATCAAATAGTGCGCCGTAAATTGGAACAATTATTGATTGGAGCGATGGCGGTTGCCAGTGGCCGCGTTAAAGCTAAGACCGGTTTATTACATAACGTGATGCAGGGGGGCATTCAACTCTTAGGAAGTTTATTACCTGTACCGGGTCTTTCTTTTCTTAGCTATCTTTTTGGGCAGGGTCTAGAAAGTGATGCTAAAAAAAATCGTTATCGTGAGGCAACACAATTGGTTGTACATGCAATGCCATTGATGGAATGGGTAAAAGCAGTTGATACAATTGCACAAAGATTAACTTTTATTTATTCTGAGCAATTAGATGAATTGTGCTCGATCGAACAAGAAAGCATTAGTAAGCCGTTGCCATGGCAACAAAGCCAAGCAGTTGTTGCTAACGGTTTGCCCGAAACGGCCATTGAGTTGGTGGCAGATTATGCCGTATTGTGTATGCTAAAAGCTATGTTAGCACAAGAACTTAAAGCGGAAACGTTAATTTCAGATTTGATAGATGCAGTTATTTATCCAGAAACAGTCAACTTAGAAACAGGTATTACCCATTCGATAAAAGAAATGTCGATCCCTATGTTGCATACACGTTTAATTACGATTCATGGTCAAACCTGGCGCTTAGAAGATGTATTTATTAAACCAGGGATTAAAATGATGAGCACCCTGAATGATTCTTGTGAATATTATTTGGGAAATGACCATCAACCCGCTTTGTACGGTTATCGTCATGGTACCTTAATGGAAGTTCAGATGCACCCTGAATGGCAAAAACATTTTCTGCGCTATGAAAGGAGTAATGTTTCGATACCAATTATGCCTTCGATTTCTGAATCTTCTTCAAGTAGCTCAGCTGCAGTTTCACGATCTGTT
>JBIPMB010000079.1:0-9404 GCA_044369355.1 Gammaproteobacteria bacterium
TGTTGCAAAAGATAATATAACGTTATATTATGGGGTTTGTTACATTATGGCATGGTGGCTATGATGTGGGGTCACCTGCGACCATCGGAACGAATAGACGGTTATAATTCTCGCGCAGGCAGGAATCCAGTTTTAAAATTGGTTTTACACAAAAAAAGGAGTTAAAAAATGGGCAGAATAGGGATCTCATATCAAGATGTGGCAACCGCCATACTTAAATTACAAGAACAAAGCAAACCGCCCACTGTAGACAACGTCCGTGAAGTTTTAAAAACGGGCAGTAAAAGCACTATTGCGCGCTTACTACGTGAATGGAAACAGCAACACGGGTTACTAAAAAACCATAATGACGGCAGCCTACCGACCGAACTAATGTCAATGATCAAAGAATTCTGGTTAAAACTACAAAATAAAACCGATGGATCCGCAGATAATCATCAACAAGAATATGATGCCGCACTGCACGAAATCCAACAGCAGTTAGATCAATACAAAGACAAAGACGCGGCATGGTGGAATCGAGTACAGATCTTAGAAGAGAAACTGCAGCTACAAAATGAAGACAATAAACAGCTTAATGCCGTACTCATAGCCGAACAGCAAGAAAAAATGGAAGCCAAAGACACTGAATGGCAGGGTAAAATACGGCTCTTAGAAGAGAAACTACAGCTACAAAACGAAGACAATAAACAGCTGAATGCTGCCTTCATAGCCGAACAGCAAGAAAAGATTGAAACCACTGAACAGCTCCAAGCACTTCAATTTAGTCAGTTAGAAAGTGAAGCTGAAAATGAACGTCTACGTCAGCTATTAAAACACGCGCAAGTCAATCTAGAGCATTATCAAACTACAATACAGCAAATACACCTAGAGCACGAGAGTAGCATCGAACAGAAATATGCCGACCATGAGCAAAAACTATTACAGATGCAGCAACAGATAGAGCGAGTGACTAGGGAAAAAACATTCTTGGAAGGTCGTTGTGGAAATTTAGATAAGGAATATGGTTTGTTGATGACTAAGCATGCCGAACTGGAATCGCAGACTCAAGAATTGCAAGCAAAGCACAGCAAACTAGAATTAGATTGTGCTAGAATAAGCCAAAACTACGCGCGGATATCACAGGACTGCAATGTGCAGCGCCAAGCTTTAGAAGCCAAAAATAATGAGTTGACTGAATGCCAACTTAGGCTAAAAAAAGCTGAGGATCACGTGGATTATTTACAAAACACTTTGTTTGCAACAGAAGATAAACTCATCGCCTTACAGGATGATTATCTGTCTGTGTCGCAGGAGAAGGCAACCTTGGAAGGCTACGTTAGAGAATTGCGGACAAGGTGGGTTGGGGAGCGGTAATATGGTATATAATATATGATTATCCTACTAACCAAACATTTCAATTACGGCTTTATTCAAGCCTAAGGGTTTCTTAGTGTAGAGTCCCATTTAATGCCGCTTGTTTAAAAATGCTTTTTACTGTCTTAATTGGTAACTCTTTTTTGGGGTGAGGAACAGTAACGCGCCCTTTTTTAAAAGGATGTTTAAACTGACAATGGCTGCCTTTTTGATGGCACTGCATCCAACCATCTTGCTTAAGTATCTTTATTATTTCAGCACTTGTCATGTTCAGCCCAATGTATAACCTTACCAATTATTCCATTAATTTATATTTAATGCAAGTTGGTCGTATGCAGATTGACATTATACGTATAGTGTGTATAATATATGAAATGCTTAAATAAGCCATTTTAAAGTTTGGAAGTTATATATATGAAATACTCTATAGTTATACACAAAGATAAAGACAGCGATTATGGTGTTACTGTTCCAGATATTCCTGGTTGTTACTCTGCGGGTAGCAGTTATGATGAGGCATTGCAAAATGCAGTAGAAGCAATTGAATGCCATTTAGAAGGTCTATTATTAGATGATGAACCTTTACCCATAGCTTCTCCTATAGATACTTGGATTAATCATAAAGACTTTAAAGATGGCGTTTTTGCTTTGGTTGATATTGATCTGTCACAAATTACTGGTAAGGTAAAGCGTGTAAATATTACTTTACCCGAGCGAGTTTTAATATTAATTGACCTTTATGGTAAATCTCACGCCATGAAGAATCGTTCTGCATTCTTAACTGATGCTGCATTAGCCTATATTGCGCAGCATCAATAGTAACATGATATACTGGATTTAGATGCTTTTTTATTCACCTTGATGTTGTCTGCTGGAAACTAAATAACATGATACATAATTTAGCAAAATCTGTATTGATCATAGTTTCTATATTGTTATTGCAATTATTGCAATTATTGATATATGTTCTTTTTTTAAACCCGGTTATTGGAACATGGGGGGCTTCTAAAAGTGAAACATCCATGCCGATGGCAGGGGATGACCCCGCTTTAATGGTTACCTCTACTCGAGCCATATTGATTAATGCTCCTCAGCATATTGTTTGGAGAGGGCTTATGCAACTAGGTGCGGATAGAAGTGGATTTTATAGTTATGAGTTTCTAGAGAATGCTTTAGGGTATAAAACCCGCTATCCAGATCTAACTACACCACAATTTAAAGATCTGAAGGTTGGCGATATTGTACGAGGTTCGATTGATGAAAAGAGCAGTCTTATCCCTTACAATTTTAGAGTGCTTTATATCAAACCTGAAGATACATTTGTTTTACAAAATTGGGGAACGTTTTTATTAAACAACGTAAATAGCCAACAAACACGTTTGATCATTCGAACGCAAGAAGCAAAAAATTCGAATTCAGTTATAAGATTTGCACATTATATATTTGTTCCATTTCACTTTATTATGGAAAGGCGAACCTTGATTGGGATTAAAGTATGGGCGGAAACAGGAAAGAATGTTAGCTTTTCACAAAGCAAAGATATACTTTGGTTTGCTAATATCATTGTCTCATGGCTTTTAATCTGTTTTCTTGTATTCATTGGGCGTGGCTTTATCCAAAGTGTTATTATTCCAGTTGCCTTAAGTATATCTTGGCTGCTAGTTGTTCTTTTATTGAATCCGATAATTCTTTATAGCGCTGCTTTGTTGTTAATTAGCTGTTTCGCTATTTTAGGGATAGTTCGAATGGGGAAAATAAAACATAATGGGTCATTTTAAAATGGCTCCTTCTGCTATCCAGAGACACTGATAGATACTATCACCATCGTTAATGTTTTCAGCTTCATGCATAGCCATGTCATAGTCATGCGTTGAAATAATATTATCTTTTAATAATTGGTCTTTTAGCGTTGTCAACATAACGGCCCAATTTTCATAAAGCTCTTTAAGGATTTTAGGTTCACGGGAATCAAAATAAATAGAATGTTGTTTAATTGTGACATTAGAAACCCCTGCGCATTTAAATAAATGATATAATTGAGGGCAGATGTCTAATGTGCCTTTTTCATGCGCATACATATACCTTACTCGCGCATGATAACATTTGTTTAAATAAGGTTTGTTATAGGCAATATGAGATAAGTTATTGGGCTCAATTGCTAAGATTTTCCCGTTCGATTTAGTGATCCTAACCATCTCTCTTATTACTTCTATTGGGTTTGGATTATGCACAAGAACTAATCTACAGAAGGTTAAGTCGGCCCAATGAGAAGCTACGCTTGTCTTTGCTGCATTACTAACAAGGAATTCAACGTTCTTTAAATTCTTTGATAGTGCTTTTCCTTTCGCAGCTTTTATTTGATCTATCTGTAAGTCAACGCCAATATAATGGCCATTTACTAAATTTTCAGCAATCCATAAATTGATACCGTTACCACAGCCTAACTCACAAATATTCATTTCGTCAGAAAACTGAATGTACTTTGCATCATCATATATCTTTGCTTGCATTTCTAAGCGTGCTTGCTCTTGTTCATGACTACCCAATTGATAATACACAGTCGTAACTCCATTAACCATTCTGTAGAGCATTTTACCTTAATTCTAATACATTGACTAGACAATAACCAAAAGGCTACAATGCTGCCATAGTCAGGATTGAGAAAAAAGTACCATGAGTTTACAGCGCACACTGAATTCCAGGCAAATCAGTATGATTGCCATAGGGGGCTCCATTGGTACAGGGCTATTTTTAGCCAGTGGCAGTACCATTCATGATGCAGGTCCCGGAGGTGCCGTTCTGGCCTATGCCATCATGGGTATTATGGTTTATTTTTTGATGACCAGTCTAGGCGAAATGTCCGCCTTTATGCCCACTTCGGGTTCTTTTTATACCTATTGCGCCCGCTTTGTGGATCCAGCTTTAGGCTTTGCTATGGGCTTTAATTACTGGTACAACTGGGCGATTACCGTGGCGGCTGAAATTGTAGCGGCTACAGTCGTCATGAAATTCTGGTTTCCCGACGCTTCTCCTTTTCTATGGAGCGGACTATTCCTAAGTCTTTTTGTAGGACTTAATATTTTTTCAGCGAAAGGCTTTGGCGAAGCCGAATATTGGTTATCGCTCATTAAAGTGATGGTAGTGGTTAGCTTTATCATCATAGGCAGTGCCATGATTTTTGGCTGGACCGGCCATAAAAGCGTAGGTTTTGCTTATTGGCAAATGGAGGGAGCGCCTTTTCATGGTGGATTTTGGGCGTTGTTTGGTGTTTTTATGGTGGTAGGGTTTTCATTTCAGGGCACTGAACTCATTGGTGTAGCTGCAGGCGAAAGCGAAAATCCCAAAAAGACCATCCCATCGGCCATCAAAAAAGTATTTTGGCGTATAGTCCTTTTTTACATTTTGGCCATATTAGTGATTAGCTTTTTAATCCCTTATACCTCTAATCAACTCATGGGTGGCGATATTGCCACGAGTCCATTCACACTGGTTTTTAAGAACAGTGGCATTACCTTCGTGGCCAATTTGATGAATGGTGTTATTTTAGTGGCTATTCTATCCGCAGGGAATTCTGGCATGTATGCTTCTACACGTATGCTGTGGTATTTATCGCACCAAAAACACGTCCCTAAGATCTTTTCAAAGGTCAGTGAAAGGGGGATCCCTATTCCCGCCTTATTAGCCACGGCAGCGGTAGGAATGTTGGCTTTCCTCTGTTCTGCTTTCGGCAATGGCATTGTCTATCTTTGGCTATTAAATGCATCCAGTTTATCTGGCTTTATTGCCTGGTTGGGAATTGCCATAAGCCATTATAGGTTTAGAAAAGCCTACATTCTGCAAGGAAATAGTATAAAAGATTTGCCATATGTCGCTAAGGGATATCCTTATGCACCGCTTATGGCCTTTGCTTTATGCATCATTATTATTGCTGGGCAAAACTACAGTGTGTTTATGCAAGACCATGTTGATTGGCAAGGTCTTGTCGTATCTTACATAGGTGTGCCTATATTCCTTGCCCTGTGGCTAGGCTATAAATTCTTAAACAAGACAAAAGTAGTCAAACTGCATGAGTGTGATTTTACGGTTTAAAATTAATGGATGATTACACCCTAAGAGAGTTTTAAATGAAAATTTACTTGGCATCCAAAAGCCCAGCACGCAGAGCATTACTGCAGCAGATGGGCGTTGAATTCGATGTCTTATCCTTAGATGTGCCCGAAGAAATGGCTCCTAATGAAACACCAGAAATGTATTCAAAACGAGTCACAACGGAAAAATTACATGCCGCTTGGGATAAAATCTTAAATGAGAAGTTAACTATTTTACCTGTATTATGTGCCGATACAGAAGTGGTATTAGAACTAGAAATATTAGGCAAGCCACTAGACTATCAACATGCCTTTTCCATGCTAAAAAGTTATTCCGGCCGTAGTCACCAAGTTATCACTAGCGTAGGTTTGAAGTATCTAGCCTATGAGAAGATTGTTACCAACACGACTACAGTGTATTTCGCATCTATGTCAGATGACGACATACATCACTATTTGGCAACAGGTAACTATAAAGATAAGGCGGGTAGCTATGGTATCCAAAGCGCTATAGGCCAATTTATCTATAAAATAGATGGCTGCTTTTATTCAGTGATCGGATTGCCATTGAATACTGTTAGAGAATTATTAGTAGATGTGAACCTCATCTGCAGAGAGCCTCCACCGTTATCGAAAGCGTAATAATCGCAATCCATTTGCAACCACGATAAGGCTTGCACCCATATCCGCAAATACCGCCATCCACAATGTGCTTAAGCCCGCCAAGGCTAAGCCGAAAAACACAACTTTGATCGCAATGGATAAACTAATATTTTGTTTGAGTACTGTTGCCGTACGCTGACTTAAACGAATGAATAAAGGTAATTTCATTAAGTTGTCATCGATTAATGCTACATCGGCGGTTTCCAGTGCCGTATCGGTTCCTTTACCCATGGCAAAACCGATAGTGGCTTTAGCCAAAGCCGGTGCATCATTCATGCCATCGCCAACCATACCTACGCGATGATGTTGTTCCAATAGAGTATTGATAGTACTCAGTTTGTCCGTAGGCAATAAATTTGCGCGCACTTCATCTATATTGACTTCTTTAGCAATTGCCTGTGCGGTTATGGCATTGTCCCCGGTTATCATGATGGTTTTAATGCCGAGTTGATGCAGTGCTTGTACCGCTTCTAGACTATGCGTACGTACTGTGTCGGCCACAGCCAATACACCCAGCACAGCGTTATCTGTACTGACCACAATGGTGGTATTACCGGCTTGTTCTAATTGCGCTAATAATTCTTCTAACTCAGAATTGCAAACGTGATTGTCTTCGGCCAATTGGTGATTCCCTACATAATAGCGTTGACCGTCAATAAAAGCGGATACACCGCGCCCAGTCATAGCTACGAATTGTGTGACCGGCAATAGTGCCTTATCGGGATAAGCTTGTTGCCAGGCGTACACAATAGCACCCGCAACGGGATGTTCTGAATGACTGTCTAGACTTGCAGCCAAATGTAATACTTGCTCTTCTGTTTGTCCATTCATAGGGATTAATCGCGTAACGATGGGTTTTCCCTGAGTTAAAGTGCCGGTTTTATCTAGAGCGATTGCTTTTAATTTATGACCTTGTTCTAAATAACTACCGCCTTTAATTAAAATGCCTTGTTTTGCTGCTGCAGCTAAACCACTTACCACGGTTACTGGAGTGGAAATAACCAATGCACACGGACAAGCAATAACTAATAATACCAATGCCTTAGAAACCCAAGGATAGAAGGGGAGGCCGAAAGCCAAAGACGGAATCGTTGCGACTAAAATAGCAAATACAACCATTATAGGTGTGTAATATTTTGAAAATTGATCTACAAATCGTTGTGTAGGAGCACGTTCGGCTTGCGCTTGTTGTACGGCACGAATGATCTTCGCAATCAAGGTATCGCTGGGCAGAGCAGTGACTGTAAATTCAAATGAGCCACGCTCATTAATCGACCCTGCATACACGGTATCGCCGATCTGTTTTTCAACCGGTAATGATTCTCCGGTAATCGGTGCTTGATTCACACTGCTTTGACCTGCGGTTAATCTTCCATCCAATGGAATGCGTTCACCTGGTTTAACACGTATCGTGGCACCAACTTGTATATCATTAACAGGCATAGTTTGCCAATTATCTCCGTTGCGTACCGTTGCGGTAGCTGGTGTGATTGCCATTAAATTTTTAATTGCTAGACGGGCCTTATCTAGGGAATAACTTTCAATGCGTTCTGCTAAAGCAAATAATACCGTTACCATAGCGGCTTCTGGCCATTCACCTATAAACATAGCGCCCGTGATGGCGATCATCATCAAAAAATGAATATTCAAGGTCATGGTACGCAGCGCAGTTAAACCTTTCATCAATGTGCCTTTACCACTTAATACGATTGCCGCAATGGCTAAAGCAATAACAGCGAAAGATTGCTCGTAGCCTAAAAATAGGCCGGTGATTTCTGCCGATAGCGCCAATACACCCGAAATTGCCAATAGCCACCAAGGCGTAGGTTGAGCCGCTGCCACTTTTGGTGATGAATCTGTTGTTTTAACGGAAGCTTGCATGCCTATAGATTGTATGGCCTTTAATAAGGGTTGGTGATCATCAAAAGTATGGGTAATGGTGACTTCTTGCGCCATGAAGTTAAAATCTATGCCTGAAATTTCTGGCATAGCTTGCAATTGCTTGCGTATGAGTTTTTCTTCCGAAGGGCAATCTAACTCGGGAATAGAAAAAATAGTCGTGTTATTCATGGGTGCTTCTCTCATTTAGGTTGACCATATTGTCAGGTTGGAATAACGGGCAATCTGCCGTAAAATGCTCCAGCATGTCTGTTAAAATACAACGTATATGTTCATCTTCTAGGGTATATAACACTTGCTTACCTTGTCGTTCAGCACGTAGTAAACGCAGAGCGCGCAGCAAGCGCAGGTGATGGCTAATCAAAGGCATAGATAAGCCCAATTGTTCCGATAAAGTCGTTACCGTCATGGGTTGAGATAAACAGGCGATCAGAATTTTCAGTCTATTAGGTTCACCCATCAGACGTAAAATATCGGCAATTTCCGTAATGGTGGCGTTATCGGCTGTCGTAGTCATATATTTTTCAACTTAAATGATTAAACAAGTATTTAATAATTTTATCAAAAGTGGCTGGCAGGATCAAGCGATTGAGCTGTCGCAACTCTTTAGAAAAAAACAAGGAATAGAGCGTGAGTTGGTTCAATATATCTGTCATCCTTTTCGAAAAGAGGGAGTGCAACAGAGAATTTACCCAGCATCTTCAGATGAAAAAAATCAATTAATCATAGAGATAGATGCCTTACCAAAAAAATCTTTAAAGGAAAGTCACGGATTAAGTCCTCAGCAAATACAGCTGCAAAACGAATTGATAAAATTCTGTTACAATGCGGATCTTGAAAAAGTAAAGAGTCTTATCGAGCAAAAAGGAGCAGATCCTGCTATACCAGATGATAAAGGACAATATCCTTTGGCAGCAGCTATTCAAGGAATGGCAATAGAAGTTTTTGATTATTTAGAACAATTAGTGACACTCTCCCCAGATGATTATGCAAAGCTGTCGCAGCAGCTCATGTCAACATCTGGTTATGTGATACCAGATATCCCGAGCATTAGAACCCATAAAGACTGGCTTAAGCATTTCACCAGTAAAAAAGATCGATGGATGTATAACGAAAATCAACTAAACCGTAGAGGCTATGGATTCAAAGCGCAATATATTAGATTTGACCCAATTGTTGGTTCAAATGAGATCAAATTTTTATATATTAATCAAGAAAAAAGCGGAAAAAGAAAATTTACAGGTGTATTCATTGAACGAAGCTTTAAAAGAAGACTGAAGGGACAAATGCCATTTTTGATGGAATTGTATAAGGCAATGAGTGAACGTTTAGAACGATATAATATGTCTTTAAGCGATATGAATGATTCTAAAAAAGAAGAATTAGATAGTATTACTA
>JBIPMB010000136.1:0-5828 GCA_044369355.1 Gammaproteobacteria bacterium
TGTATTAAAAGAAAATGACATCTTAGGAACTGACCTAAAAGATAAAGAAGACCATTTGTTGATTGAATTGCCACAATTAGGCAAATCGGTTAGTCAAGAAATATTAGAAGAAAATCAAAGATTAAGGAATGAATTGCTTGATTTAAAAGATCAAAATGAGCTGTTATTATTTGAATTGCAGCAATTACACCGGCGCGAGAACCCGGAAGTAGACGATTGGGAAGAACGCGAGAACGCCCCTAAACCCAAAAGAACAGAGCCATTAAGTTATTTCTTTTGTGCACAAACTTCTGGTGGTTCTATATCGAATCCATCAGGAGCGAATTTAGTGACAGTTGATTCTTCGGGCAAAACCAGTTTAACCAAGAATAGTTCAACTTAAATAAAAGGAATATTCTAATCAAATTGAAAAAAAAGCTAATAGATCATAGATTTATATTCATAATTATACCTTTTTACTGGATTTGTAAATATTGCGTGATTTAGCTCAAATACTATGCTATACTTATCCCTGAAATTTTTCTTAGAATATGCGTTACAACATAAATAATGGTGGCTAAATGAAACTTTCTGTACATAGCGAAATTGGTAATTTGAAAAGCGTGCTGCTACATAGGCCCTCGCACGAAATTGAAAACCTAACCCCAGCCTTGCTGGAACGACTATTATTTGACGATATTCCTTATCTTAAGGTGGCCCAAGAAGAGCACGATGCTTTTGCGGAAATCTTAAGAAATGAAGGCGTTGAAGTCCTATATCTAGCCGATATGGTTGCAACCGTATTAGAGGATGCTGCCATATGTAAGAAATTTATACATGAATTCCTTTCCGAAGCAGACATTAAAACTTCTAGCCGTCAAGACTTATTAATGAATTATTTGTTGTCCCTCAAAGACAAAAAAACCATTGTAAATAAATTAATCAGCGGTATTCAGAAAACAGAAGTAGACTTTAAGGGTAAAGATCTGGAAGATGAAGTAAGTCGTGATTATCCTTTTATATGCGATCCATTACCCAACCTATATTTTACGCGTGACCCTTTTGCAACTATAGGCTGTGGTATCTCTTTAAACCACATGCGTACCGAAACTCGCCGTCGTGAAACATTATTTTCTAAATATATTTTTGAATATCACCCTCTTTTTGTAGAGCAAGAAGTTCCTTTTTGGTATAGAAGGGAAAACTCTACATCAATCGAAGGAGGAGATGTTTTAGTCTTAAATGAAAAAACTCTATGCGTGGGTATTTCTCAACGAACCCAAGCGGAATCCATTGAACGTCTAGCAAATCGTCTTTTTCAAAGCGATATGTCTCATGTTGAAACTATCTTGGCATTTCATATTCCTTCTTCAAGAGCTTTTATGCATTTGGATACGGTATTTACTCAGGTTGATCATTCCATATTTACTGTGCATGGTGAGATTGAAGGGCCATTGTCTGTTTATAAAATTACTAAGGGCAATGGTGGTGGTGCGCTGAATATTGAAAAACAAGTAGACACCCTAGAAAAGATATTACAACCATACTGTAAAACAGAAGTAAAACTAATACGCTGCGGTGGTGGCGATAAAATTATTTCTGCTAGAGAGCAGTGGAACGATGGCTCCAATACCTTGGCCATCAGACCAGGAGAAGTGATTGTGTATGCGCGTAATTATGTCACCAATCAAATATTAGAAGATAATGGCATTAAAGTACATGTAATGCCTAGTTCAGAGTTATCTAGAGGTAGAGGTGGACCTAGATGTATGTCTATGCCACTTATTCGTGAAAAAATATAAATAAACGAGGTTTATCATGGCAATCAATTTAAGAGGCAGAAGTTTTTTAACATTAATGGATTTTACTCCGCGTGAAATACGCTATTTACTGGATCTATCACACGATTTGAAGCAGAAAAAACGCATGGGACTGCATGGTCATTTATTATCTGGCAAGAATATAGTCTTGTTGTTTGATAAAACATCGACTCGTACACGTTGTGCGTTTGAAGTGGCCACGCTGGAAGAAGGTGCGCATGTAACCTATCTAACCAATTCACAGTTTCAAGTCAAAGAATCGCTTGAAGATACGGCTAAGGTATTAGGGCGTTTTTATGATGGGATTGAATATCGTGGTTATGAACAAGCCGTAGTGACTGAATTGGCTAAATACGCGGGCATTCCTGTTTGGAATGGCTTAACCGACGTAGATCACCCTACACAAATTCTAGCGGATTTTTTAACGCTAGAAGAAGAAATTCGGGGTAAGCAGCTAAGTGATATGAAGCTGGTTTTTACTGGAGATACTAAAAATAATATGGCTTATGCGCTGATGTATGGCGCTGCAAAAATGGGGATGCACTTTGTAGCCTTAGGCCCTAAAGAGCGGGCTCCTGATGAAAAGGTCCTTCAGCAAGTTGCAGAAGTATCTAAAACAACGGGAGCTGTGATCGAATTTACCGATAATGTAGACCATGCTGTTAAAGGTGCAGATGCTATCTATACTGACGTATGGGTCTCTATGGGCGAAAAAGTAGATTACGCAGAGCGTGCTAAGTTACTGCAACCTTTCCGAGTTACCATGGATATGTTGAATAAAACAGGAAATGCTCATACTTTGTTTATGCATTGTTTACCGTCTTATCATGATTTTGAAACTGAAACCGCGCGTAATTTTAAAGAGCAGGGCGTAGATATACGTGAAGTAGAAGATGCAGTCTTTAGACACAGAAATTCTGTTGTTTTTGATCAAGCCGAAAATAGAATGCATACCATTAAAGCTGTCATTGTATCGACGATCGGCTAACAAATGGCGGATAATCAAAGCAATAAAATTGGTGTCTTCTCGCTCATAGCTATAGTTGTGGGCTCGATGATAGGCGGTGGTGCATTTTCACTGCCTACCGATATGGCCAGGCATGCAGGCATAGTGGCCATAGTATTGGCCTGGCTCATTACCGGCGTTGGCATGCTGTGCCTAGCATTTGTCTATCAAAATTTATCTAAACGCAAACCAGAGCTGCAAGGCGGTATATACAGCTATGCTCGCGCTGGGTTTGGTAAATTTATTGGTTTTAATTCTGCCTGGGGCTATTGGTTAAGTGCTTTTTTGGGTAATGTTGCTTACGCATTATTGCTTTTTGATGCTTTATCTTTTTTCTTTCCTATTTTTTCAGGAGATCATAATCTCTATGTGTTAATAGGTGCTTCCGTCATTTTGTGGATAGTACACTGTATTGCGCTTAGAGGAGTACAGCAAGCGGCGATCATTAATATCGTTACAACGATTGCAAGATTAGTTCCTATTTTTGCTTTTATTGTGATTTTAATGCTGGCGTTTAATATTAAACAGTTAAATTTTGATGCATTGGGTTCTAGTGATATGGGCTCGCTATTTAAACAATTAGCCAGTACAATGATGGTCACACTATGGGTCTTTATAGGTATTGAGGGCGCGGTGGTGATCTCCGGCAGAGCGCGTAAAGAATCCGATGTAGGTAAGGCTACGGTCATTGGACTATCTTCTACCTTACTTATTTATATTCTTTTAAATGTGGTGACTCTGGCTGCGGTGCCTAGAGACGTGTTAATGCAATTTCAAAACCCAACTTTGGCCTATGCTTTACAATATATAGTCGGCCCTTGGGGTGCATGGTTTATCAATATAGGCTTATGCGTGGCATTATTTGGAGCGCTACTCAGCTGGACTTTACTTGCCTCGGAAACGCCTTATATTGCGGCAAAAGATGGCGTCATGCCAAAGGTTTTTGCAAAGGAAAATAAAAACAATGCCCCGGCAGCATCATTATGGATAACCAATGGCGCCATTCAGCTATTTTTGCTGATTTCCTATTTATCCAGCAGTACCTATCGTATCATTTACCTGATTGCAGCGATTGCTATTTTACCACCATATTTGTTAAGTGGCTTATATGCATTAAAAATAGCGATTAAAAAAGATGGCTATGCACAAAATGAAAGTGTAAAGAGGGATCTTATTTTAGCGCTCATTGCTTCGTTATATGGATTATGGCTCATTTATGCTGCAAACATTAAATTACTACTATTGTGTGCTATTTTATACTTTATAGGTCTTTTTGTTTACATATATTCATGCAGGAAAAGTCAAGATAAATGGTTTACAATTTCAGACCGCATTTTGGCTATAGCGATTACATTAGCTGCAATTTTCAGTGCTTGGGCATTTTTATCTAAGGCTGTAGCTATTTAAATTAAGATGATTGGAGAAAGATAAATGAAAATTGTGGTGGCCTTAGGCGGCAATGCTTTACAAAAAAATGGTAGCACCAGTGCACAAAGCCAATATGAGGCATGTAAAGATACGGCTAAAAGCATAGTGAAATTAATTGCGGCTGGTCATGATGTGGCGATCGTTCATGGCAATGGACCGCAAGTAGGTGAAATTGTTGCGGATATTGAATTGGCCCACAATACAGATAGTAGTCACTCGCTCTTTCCTTTCGATGTTTGCGATGCATTCACACAAGGCTATATAGGTTATCATTTACAAAATGCATTGTCTGAGGCGCTTAGAAAAGAAAAAATTGCTCATAAATGTCCCGTTTCAATCGTCACCCAAGCGACCCCGCCTTTAACAATCCAACAAAGCCCATAGGATCATTTCATAATGAAGCCGCAGCAAAAAAATTACAACTAGAAAATGGCTTTCAGATGATGGAAGACGCGGGCCGTGGCTGGCGTAGGGTAGTACCTTCACCCAAGCCCATTGGTATAGTTGAAAAAGAAGTTATAAAACAACTCTTTGATTCAGGTATTTTAGTGATTGCCTGTGGCGGTGGTGGTATACCCGTTATTAAAACAGAAGAAGGTTATCACGGGGTAGAAGCGGTTATCGATAAAGACTTTGCCGCTGAAAAAATGGCAGAAATCATCGATGCCGATATGTTAATTATTTTAACCGCCGTGGATAAAGTCTATATACACTTTAATCAACCTGATCAAAAGGCTTTGGATAAAGTTAGCAGCCAAGAATTAGAAGCTTATATTGCTTCGAACCAATTTGCAAAAGGTAGTATGTTGCCAAAAATTGAAGCAGTGAAAAAATTTGTAGAATCCGGAAAAGGAAAAAAAGCCGTGATTGCCGCTTTAGAAGATGCCGGTGAGGTATTTTCAGGGGCGGGAACGATGGTTTATAAATAGGAACTTAATATTTAGCCCTGGGTCATGACTTCGTTTGGTATAGTTATAAATAATCCTTAGGCTTTTTCGTAGCAGCATGACTATAATTCGCATCTATAAAACGATAGGGCAGATGTTCATCTCGACCTGCAGGGATCCCTAAACGGGCCGTTTGCACAATCCTTTCTGGAACATAGCCTACATCTTTAATATAAAAATTAGCGCTATCAAATAACCGTTGATCCCATTCAGGCACTTTGATATTGAGCGCCTTGCATAATAAAGTCTGCCCAGCACAAAGCTTATGATCCACTCGTTTGCGCAAGGAGTTTTTAACGGGGTTTAACTGATGCATAATGTCCAGCATAGCTGGATCATCACTATAAGGAATGCCAGCCTTAATGAGCACCGCATTGCCATCACCCTGACAGCTGATATTCAGTGAATCACCACCGCGAGCATAGTACATATAAATAGTGCCTGCTGGCATGAATAACGCCTGACGCTTAGCCGTTCGACCTAATGACGCATGGCTGCCCTTATCTTCTAAATAATAGGCTTCGGTCTCAATGATCATCGCCGTCAACCAAATGGCGCGATAACGTTTATAAATGACTTTGCCCAGCAATTCCTTAGCCACGAGTAAGGCATCACGATTGAAAAAATCAGTGTTTAGCATTATATTCT
>JBIPMB010000045.1:0-13686 GCA_044369355.1 Gammaproteobacteria bacterium
TTTCAGGCAATATTAAAACATATAGCCAAATAATATGCAATTCTCGATTGTCTAGACATGAAATGAAAGGCATGGTATAAAAACAGGACAAAATATTCAAATACTAGGTAAAAGGATTATAGAAAATGAATGCCCATGTTATTGATGAAAAGTCAAACGGAAGATTAATATAGATATGAAAACTGATTTAGATATAGCTTCAAAAATACGAGAAAAAGACATTAACGAAATAGAATTTTGTCCATTAACTGAATCTGAATATACTTCAATTTACTATGATCAGATGAAAAAAGTGGGTTGGAAACCCATTGCGGATGCAATGAAGGCTCATTATATTTTGGCAAAAAACAGCATATTTGCGCTTAAATATAAAGATACGATTATTGCCACATTGTCTGCTGCAAAGAGCCCTGTCTTTGGTCTTGCCTATATGGGCTTTTTCATTCTTAATAAAGAATGGGCTGGTTTGGGTCTAGGAAAATATTTATGGGGAAAAACTGTAAACTTACTAGAACAGGCCGGTTATGTTATAGAGTTTGATGCGCCTGTGGAACTATTATCGTATTATTCAAATTTAGGTTACACCGTTTTTACGACGGCTACTATGTATATGTTGAAAGATCGCAACCTTATAAAGTATTCTGCTATCAATGCAAATATCCAAGAAATTAGCCCAAGCAATATTGCAGGTGTGAGTGAATATGATAGAAGCATTATAAACAATGATAATCGAAAAGAATATCTTTCTGCGTGGGTCAATAAAAAGTATACAGTGGCTCTGTGCTATATAAACAATGGAACCGTTATGGGCTATGGGGTTATGAGCAAACACATGTCCAATGAGTCCAACAGTGATACTTATAGTTATGTCTTAGCTCCTATTTATGCAGAAAAACCTGAAATAGCAATTGAAATAATCAAAGCGCTTTGCAGTCGTGCGAATGCCAATGAACCTATTTATTTGGATACGTTGAATTTTGATCCTACGGCAGCGACTATCGTAGAATCGCTAGGCTTTGAAGCAGTTATGTCTATCAATCGCATGTCTACTTCGGGTGCTTTGGGAGAGAAGCGTGAGGCTGTTATCTCACAAGTCTATGCGTTGAGTTCGCATGCTTATTCACCCTTATAGAGGAATGCTATGATTTTTGTGCATGTAAAACATTATCTAGATAAAGAGGGCAGAGCCTATTTTGACGATATCTGGTATCCATATGTTAAAGAACGGATCTCGCAACAAAAAGGATTTGTTAGTATTGAAAATGCCAGAGATTTATCTTGTGAGGATTGCGTCAATATTGTAGTTACATTTGAAAATCATGAAATGCTAATGGCTTGGGTAGAACAGAAGTGGGTCAAGAAATTCAGACCAAAAAAAGGGATAGCTAAGATATAATTCTCGCCATGAAAATGGAGACGAGAATGAGTAAAGAGCGCAAAAAATACACACCGGCAGAGAAAGCCAAGATTGCTTTAGAGGCAATCAAAGGTCAAGAAACGCTAGCCCAAATTTCATCCAAATATGGGGCTCATGCCACCCAAATTAATGCCTGGAAAAAACAGCTGTTAGCAGCTTTGCCGGATGCATTTAGTGATAAGCAAAGACAGGAAAGACAAAACCATTCTACAGAATTGGCAGAACTTTACGAAAAAATTGGACGACTGAAAGTAGAAAATGATTTTTTCAAAAAAAAATTGGAGATATTCCAATGAGCCAAAAACAACAATGGATAGAACCAGAGCATCCTATTTTTTCGGTGCGAGAACAGGCGGTACTTTTGGAGCTGAATCGCTCGAATATTTATTACAAACCCAAACCAAAAACTTTCAGTGAAGAGCAACTGGCTTTATTGCGGTTGGTAGATGAGATATACACGCAGTATCCTTTTTTTGGCACCAGAAAAATGAGCGCATACATATCCGCTTATCATTATTCCTGCGAACGTTATCCGGTACGTTGGGCCTATCAACATTTAGGTCTGCATTCTGTTGCTCCTGGGCCGCATACCAGTCAAGGACATCCAGGGCATAAAATTTACCCTTATTTGTTAGGAGATATAGCGATTACTAGACCTTTTCAGGTATTTAGCACTGATATAACTTATATTCGCATGTATAAAGGCTTTGTTTACTTGATGGCTATTCTGGACTGGTATAGCCGCTTTGTGTTAGATTGGGAACTGAGCATTAGCTTGGAAGCCGATTTTTGTATTCAGACCTTGGAACGTGTTTTAGACAGCACTCGATGTGAAATTTTTAATACAGATCAGGGCGCGCAATTTACCAGTGATGGCTTCACAAATGTACTTAAAGCCAATCAGATCCAGATCAGCATGGATGGAAAAGGGCGTTGGTTAGACAATCGCTTCACTGAACGGCTATGGCGCTCAGTGAAATATGAATGCGTTTATTTGAATGAGTGGACGAGCGTATCTCAAGCACGAAATGGGTTAAAAGAATATTTTAATTTTTACAATTACGTTAGGCCCCATCAGAGTTTAAATGGACTAACACCGTACCAGGTACATTCAAGTCAAGGAGGTGGAGAAAAACTGTTTTGAAATGGGCTCCGCCCATACCCGGGATATTTACAGACGTGATTCATCCTGGGAATACAAGAATTTGGGCAACCGAAGTTGCCCAGAATTACGTCACGGTCATTGCCTTCCCAGGCTGTACCGTGATACATTTTAACATAAATGAGGCTGAGATTTTATATCTTAATTTCTCGCAAAATTGGTTTGATTTTTTCGCCCGCCTCTAACATGCAGATCACCAAAAAGTAATTCATGATCTAGATGTTTATCGTACAAAAGACCAGCGTTGGCATGTGAGTCTAAATGCTTCTGTGCCTGATTTAGTGCTATGGGAAGAGGCTTCTTTATCATAAAGAAAACTTGCTACAAAGCACAATAGTGATGGACGGGTGGCACGCGACAGAGGTCTCCGGCGCGCGCAGGCACGAGCACGACGGAGAGGTCGCGTGACCGGGCCCGGCCAGCTAGGAACTATAATATTTAACCCTGGATCATGAATTCGTTTGGTTCTGTGCAATTCAGTCATTAGAATGTTGTTGAGGAAGATTATAGTAATAGTGACCAATTACCCTGATTTAAAAGTTAAGCTATTTATGTTATTATTATACAATAAAACTGACTCATAACTTACGAGGACAACATGACACATTTAAAGAAAAAAATAGCGCTTATTACGGGTTCTACCAGCGGTATTGGGCTTGCTATTGCCCATGCTTTGGCTAAAGCCGGCGCTAATATTATGCTGAACGGTTTTGGCGATGCCAAAGAAATCGAAGCCCTCAGAAGCTCTCTAGAAAAGACTTATCACGTTTCTGTAGGGTATTCTGCGGCCGATGTTGCGAATAAAGAAGCCTTAGAAGCGATGGTTGAGAAAACAGTCAAAGAATTAGGCGGCTTGGATATACTAGTAAACAATGCGGGTATTCAGTATGTGGCTCCAGTCATTGAATTCCCCGATGAAAAATGGGAAGCTATCCTGGCCATCAACTTAACTTCTGCTTTCAGGCTCTCCAAGCTGGCTTTACCCTATATGATAAAAGCAGATTGGGGCCGTATCGTCAATATTGCCTCGGCACACGGCATAGTGGCATCTCCCTTTAAATCCGCTTATGTGGCTGCAAAACATGGCTTGGTTGGATTAACCAAAACCGTTGCGCTCGAACACGCCGAAAGCAATATAACCTGTAATGTGGTTTGTCCGGGCTATGTGAAAACCCCATTGGTAGAAAAACAAATAGCAGAGCAAGCCAAAGCGCATAAAATATCCGAAGATGCAGTGGTTAGGGATGTTTTACTACAAAGTCAGCCTAATAAAAAGTTCATAAAACCTGAAAATCTGGCAGATTTAGTAGTATTCTTATGTTCTGATTCTGCAGAAGGCATGACGGGGGAAGTGATCTCTATGGATGGGGGTTGGACCGCTCATTAATTTGCAAAAGCCTCATATGTAGTGACCACTTAACCTTAGGAATTTTACAATGTTAAGCCGAAAATCTTTAGCCCTATTCATTAGCTGCAGTTTATTAGGTCTATGCAGCACAACTTTATACGCTACTGAACCACAAAACTTGCAAATCACCAAAGATATCTTAGTCAACTATCACGATTCCGGAGCATATGAACAAGACCTCAAAGCGATTACTTATCAAGCTCAAAATTATCTTTCCGCGGTCGTTGCCGAACAACAAAAACAAAATTCTAAAGAAAAATTAGCCGTTGTTTTTGATATTGATGAAACAGCTCTTTCCAATTATGATTATATGCAAAAGCTCCATTTTGGCGGCACCTACGATGAAATTAATGCATTGATTGACCTAGGCAAATCACCCGCGATCCCAGCTACATTAGCCCTTTATCAACAAGCAGAGAAAGCGAAGTTACATGTTTTTTTCATCACAGGCCGAATAGATACCACTGAGACTCGTAAAAATACTGCCGATAATTTACATACGGCCGGCTTTGATAAATACGATGGCTTATTTTTAAAGCCTGTTAACTACCATGAACCTAGCGTCAGCACTTATAAAACAGCCACACGTAAAAAAATAACCGACCAAGGCTACCATATAGTCCTTAATATCGGTGATCAAATGAGTGATCTACGCGGTGGCTATGCAGATAGAACCTATAAATTACCTGATCCCTATTACTATATCCCCTGATGCTAGCTATATTCTAGGCTCTGTTGCTAATACTGTTTTTATCATGTTATAATGACCGTTAAGAAGAGATAAAACGGACCAAGGAGTGGTATAAAGCTAGGGGGTTTTATGGCACGAGTAGATTATAATCAATATGACATACCAGCGCTTGAATTAGAAAAATGTCCAAATAAAGGTCTGGACGAATCTTTTGCAGGCCTATTTGCGCCCCCAGATAAGCCACTTAAAGATATTGCATTCTCGCCTATAGAAGTTCTACCTAGTACAATAAGCAGCGAAGTCGTTGATTCCACTGATGAAATAGCCACAAAAGAGGCTGCGAAAGACTTTTTAAACGGCTTAGCTTCTGCTACAGCAACACCCAAATTACCCGTTCAGTACGATAATCCCGTTGCCGCTCAGCTCTTTCAATTGTACTTCCAAGGCATTATTGATAGCGATGCAAAACAGGGAATTACGAGCCAACTATACCAATCTCCCAGCAACGGTAACGTGATTTTTTGTAGAGATACCCGCGGTTATAATGAAAATGCAGCCATTGACCCTTGTTATGCATATGCACGTTACGGCATAGGCTTATATCTTTCACAGCATATTATCTATCAAGCTTACGGCATTAAAGATACCGCTTTTATTGCTGAAAATGCCCAGAAGTTTTACGAGCAGTTTATTGCTGATATCAAAGCTTATCAAAGCGGTTTGTCTCACCATCTAAGTGAAGAAAAAAAAGCAGAGCTGGTACGGACCTATGCGCTACGCTATTTATCCGATACCGGACATAACATTGCAACAGAATTAACCGCGCAGCTAGGTAAGCAGAATAAAGAATTTGAAACTGTAGCGGCATCGCTCGAGTCCTTGGATATGACTGTTATTTCTGCCAGCATGGCCTGGAAGCCTATTCCGTATGTGACTGTAGAACAGGTTTCATATAAAGATGTTAAGAAAGAATATCTCACAATAGTTCATCCTAAACCGGGTAAGATGACCGATGAGATCAAAGAACTTTATGAGAATTTTGACTTAACAGGCAATACAGCAGAAAAGAGCTCTTTCTCTAATACAGAGAAAAAAACAGAACAAAAGTCCATATCTGATGGAAGAGGTTCACATAACTTTTTTGACGCGTTTAAATCTTGCAAGAAACGTATGGCGAATTATTTTAAAGAAGCCATCTTAGCTGGAAAAGTAACTTTGTGTAGCCAAGATCGGGGCAATTTCGCTGGCGTAAAAAACGTTAGAACAATCGTCACAGAAGAGATAGTTCGTGATGAGAGTGGAAACATAATAAAGTTAAAACCCATAGGCAGTATTACAGGAAATTCCACCGCACTAGCTGCATTTAGAAATGTTTCAGAAACAACATTAAAAGATTATACCAGAAGATCTTTATTGCAATTACCTGAAACACTGTCCACGGATGGAGGGCGAGAGCTGCGTTTGTGCGGAGTATCGCTCTGTGGTATAGACATTAAAACCACCTTTGATAATCGCTTCAATGACAAAGAGGAAAAAATTGATGCATTAGACGCTAAAATTGCACGCATAACGGCTGCTGCTGCTGATGAAACAGAAGGCAAAGTATACTTTAGTAACTTAGCCATTAACTATGAACGTTTTGCTGTATTGATAAAAGGAGACGACATAGCTTCTAAATTGGCGCAAAATGCTATAGCAGCGTTAACCGGTTATGAAAATTTGTCCGAAATGTTGGATTACGTCTATCACGTAGCAGGCATAATAGAAAACATTGCTTATATGCAAGAGTTTATAGATCAGTATGATTTATCAGAAGTTGATCGTTATCAATTTGAACAATACCTTAAATTAATGCAAAGTGTTTTAACGGAAGGCATGAGTGGAAATCCCATCAATAGCCGCGATATCTTTTTAGATACAGCAGCTGTGTTTTCTATGCTTTGCGCTGTACACAATGAGATGGTAATAAAGTATGATCCGGATAAAAAAGTTGACTTTATTAAGCCATTTTTCAATTGTGCCAGCGGTGAGAATCGTACAGGCGCCGCTATTTTCCGTTATATGGTGTTGTCACGTACTGCTGATATTATTGGTGTTGACAATATCCCAAAACTCTTAGATGAAGAATACTATCCAACACGCCGTACCATTGGCAATAATATAGCAAGAACGGGTATTATCCAATACGATAATGAAAGTTGTGGTAGTACCCAGGGTACAGGCGGTGTACGGAAAAAGAATGCAGACAGTTTTTCTCCAAAGGATATTTCCTTGGAAGTTCTCAAGAAGTATATTTTAACCGCGTATTCCAGCTTTAAAAGTTTATTGTTCAAACCTTCTAGTAAAAAAGGGGAATATGTATACACCCCTAAGACAGAGCCCATCGTTATAGGGCACCAACGGCAAAACCAACCCGCGGTAGGCCATCCCAATCAATCAATCGTTGAAAAGAAAGCACCGCCTATTCAGCAAAGCACTGAGAATATGGGCAAGAACGATCTGAAGAAAGGTAGTACTATAGGTATAATAGCCTTTGTTACTTTGGCTTTTGTAGCTGCATTTGTAGAACAGTTACACATAGGCCTTTATATTTTAGGTACCTTGGCTGGTGCTGGAGCGGTTACCTTAGGGTGGAAACATTCACGCGAAGACGAAAAAGCAGCAAACCCAAAATTAGAGCGTAATCGATCTTCTGGATTTTTTGGATTTTTTAAGCCGAAAAGCGAAATACCTGCAGAGGGGATAGAACTGCAGGATATGACCAGCGAAGCAGAAACAGGCTTAAAAAAGTAATTTGACATTAAACGAATCAGCGTAATACTGCAATTTCAGACTTAGGATTGACAAGATTATAGGTGGTCTTATACAGATCAACCGCAGCACTATTAAGCCACTTTTTGTGCCGTAATAATGGCGAGAGGTATAAAAAACAGTACGGCACCAAATAACTACAGAAATAATGAAGAAGGACCTATACCCGCTGCCACGGCAATCCAGCGTATACCAAAATTTGCTGTTACCGTCATTAATAATACTCAATACTTTTTTATTGTTACTTATGGCCATAATTTCTCACAAAATTGCTTTATCTATTACTCTAGAATAGAGTATGATTGTACCTGAGTATGGCTTTAAACAAAAGCTAAAAATTTAACTCTTTGATATTTAAGGATAAACATATGAAGTTTTTCACAAAATCTATTTTGGTTGCCTTCACGATCAGCATGGCTTTAACAGTACAAGCACAAACATCCTCATATGGCAATTGTAATTATAACAAACAAACCGTGGCAGACATTACCTGTTATGGAACAGCCACTATAATAGACAGCACCGTCACAGGAACTATCAATGTATTTGGCCCATTAACCATGACGAATGTGACTGCAAACGATGTTATAGTTAAAGGTCCATTAACGATGACTTATGCTAGTGTAAATGATATTGAGGTTAAAGGTCCTTTGAATGTCAACTCAAGTACCGTAAAAGGGCTAGCCTCGGTAGATGGTCCTGTCGAAGCCACACGTTCAACTTTTGAGAAAGATGTATTTTCAGCGTCAAACTTCGTAATGTTGTCTAGTAGTCAAGTTGTAGGCAAAGTTACAGAAAAATCCAGTGATGAAAAGGCTATTTTAAAAATGACTGATAAGTCTATTATTTCTGGGAATGTAGAGTTCTCTGGTCAAACTGGGCAGGTTATTTTAGATAGCCAAAGTAAAGTAATGGGTACTGTTATAAATGGTACGAAATAAGTTGCTGGTTAGCGCTGTATAATTGGCGATGGCTATATATTACAGCGTCACCACAAAACCCGCCGAAACAGTATCCACACACCAACTGAGTTCTATACCTACATGTTTCCATGTGATGTCATCGATGACTTGTGGGAAGGGTAGGACTGGTGTCTTAGCCGCTATAGGCGCTAGTTGTTCATCATAACCCGAAACTAAACCTACGCGATAGCCTATGCTATTTTTGAAGTTATCGGAAAACTGCTCCGTATCCCACACGCGCTGAATACCCGCAGCATAACCCCGATCGTAAAAAGAGTTTATAAAAGTACCTGCAAAATAGCCTTTATAGGTTCCTGCTATTAATTGATTATTCCAATTATCGTCTCTGCTGCCAGGTTCTAAGTGAAAAGTGAACATGCCTGGATAAATAGCCGTAGGAGCAGGTGTGCCCCAAAGCTTAGACCAGAAGCTACGCGGTTGTTCTGTAGTAGAATCATCAGTGCTGCGAGTAGAAGAAAAATCGATACTTGGATATTCTTCGGAGGTAAAGCAGCCGGTATTGCCATCTGCTTTATTTGGGCAAACATTATCCGCCCAGGTTATTGGTAAAATACTCAGCCCAATGATGACCATAGTCAGTTTAGAAAAAATACATTTTGTGCTTTTAATAAATCTTACCTGTTGCATTACTTCGCCCGCATTATAATAATGCATTAACATAACATAAAATTGCCAAGAAGGGTAGTTATTAATACAAAATTTTGCATTAATTTTTTGTGTATAATTTTACCAATTCTTTTCCTTTATTTAATAGCCGCAGAATGTTAATATTTATGTTCTACTTTTTGGAATAGTCAATATGAGTACTTGCGTTTGTGGTTCTGCAAAAGACAGTGCGCAATGTTGTGCACAATATATCCATGGTGAGCGATTAGCGCCAGACGCAGAAAGCTTAATGCGCTCGCGTTATACGGCCTATACTCAGGTCAATATAGCTTACATTGCTAACACCATGCGTGGCTCGGCCTTGGCTGGTTTCGATGCGCATAATGCCGCCGAATGGGCTAAACAAATTAAATGGTTACGATTAGAAGTATTGAAGTCTTCAGTAATTACTCCTGCAGATGACACAGCCTACGTTGAATTTATTGCCCATTATCTTTTTCAAGGCCGTAGAGAAAAGCTGCATGAAGTCAGTGAATTTCACCGTATAGATGGGTGCTGGTATTATGTGGATGGACGCATTGTGTAAAAGAAACCCGGCCACTATCGTAGATCTATTGTAGGGGCGCTTCGTGCTTTAAGGGCTCGGAGCCGCCTTTCCGAATAGCGAGCATATGTACGTAAAAAGAACAATCGAAAACGGGGCTTTTTCACTTTATAGTATGTCAAATAGTAACTTCCCCCTATAAAAGAGCCGAATGCTTGTAAAAATAGAAGAAATACCTTGACAAAAGGGGCAAATCTGCCTAAAATGCCCACTTTCTCGGGGCTATAGCTCAGCTGGGAGAGCGCTTGCATGGCATGCAAGAGGTCGGCGGTTCGATCCCGCCTAGCTCCACAAAGAGAAAATGACAGTCCTTACTGTCCCCATCGTCTAGAGGCCTAGGACATTGCCCTTTCACGGCAGTAACAGGGGTTCGAATCCCCTTGGGGACGCCAGTTTTTCTGGCGTTTAGCTACAAGTCTATATTGTCTGAAATATACTCAGGAAACAAAGCATAAGAATCAAATGCGAAGAGTATAACTCACAGCAGTTGGTTTTTAGGCGAGAAGACTAGTCCTCGAGCAGCAGGAGTGTAGTACTCTACATGACTGGTGCGAGATGGGCGAAGGCAACAAAGCATAAAAAGCAAATGCGAAGAGTTTATATGTCCCCATCGTCTAGAGGCCTAGGACATTGCCCTCTCACGGCAATAACAGGGGTTCGAACCCCCTTGGGGACGCCAAACTAACTATTAATTATACTATGTACTATACCATTGTTAATCTCCCTGATTAAATTCAAGGAGGAAACAAAGCAAAATGCTTTTATATTAATATTTAATTAATTTGGAGATAAACATGAATAAGGATATATTTGAGGGAAAATGGAAAGAGCTTAAAGGAAAAACCAGACAACGTTGGGCCGAGTTAAGCGATGACGATGTTGAAAATGTAAAGGGACAATATGAAGAATTATCCGGTTTGCTCCAACAAAGATACGGCTATAAAAAAGAGAGAGCCGAAAAGGATATAGATGATTTTATGAACGGGGAATAGAAGTTAATTTCTTTAAGGAGGCGCTATGTTAGGTACAGACTCTAATCATTAGTCTTATCCGGATATTCACACCAATCGCGAAGAATGCACTGGCCACAATGTGGTTTTCTAGCCACACAAGTATAACGGCCGTGTAAAATGAGCCAATGGTGTGCATCTTGCAAATAGGCTTTGGGGACAATCTTTAACAAATCTTGCTCCACGACTAAAGGCGTATTGCCTCGCGATAAACCTATACGCTTGGCCACTCTAAAAATGTGTGTATCTACCGCAATAGTGGGCTCACCAAAAGCGGTGTTCAGTACTACATTCGCCGTTTTACGGCCTACGCCCGGTAAGGCTTCTAGCGCTTCGCGGCTATGCGGTACTTTCCCTTGATGTTGTTCTAATAACAGAGCACAAGTCTTTAGAATATTCTTCGCCTTAGTTTTATATAAGCCTATGCTTTTAATATACGTTATTAAACCTTCTTCGCCCAAATCTAAAATGGCTTGTGGCGTATGCGCAACTGGATACAATTTTACTGTCGCTTTATTGACACTCACATCGGTCGCTTGCGCAGATAAAATCACAGAAATTAACAATTCAAAGGGTGTGTGATAGTGTAATTCTGTAGTAGGCTTGGGATTGGCTTTGGCAAAAGTAGCAAATATTTTTTG
The DNA here is from genome assembly GCA_044369355.1 of Gammaproteobacteria bacterium. Lineage (GTDB taxonomy): Bacteria > Pseudomonadota > Gammaproteobacteria > UBA1113 > UBA1113 > VFKP01. Next base: position 11,334 of record JBIPMB010000045.1, read on the forward strand.
AATGTTACTTGCCAACATGAGGCTTTCCTTTTTTAGCCAGAACTCTTAAACGAGCCGCTTCTATATAATCGCGTTGCGCTGGTATGGAATCCGGTACACTCACTTTTTTAGCTTCACCCGCTTTGTGCAGACGTTCATTTTTGGCTTCATAATGGCTACGTGCTTCATCCGCTTGTACTATTTTATCAGGTGCAGCTGCCACCATGCTAATGCAATCCGTAGGGCAGGGCAATAAACACAATTCACAACCCGTACAAATATCAGGTAGCACGGTATGCATCATTTTGGCACTGCCAACGATCGCATCGACTGGACAGGCCGCAATACATTTTAAACAGCCTATGCAATAGGCTTCGTCTATAACAGCAACACTGGGTGGTCTATAGCGTTGCTGTACTTCGGCTATATAAGCCGTAGCATCTACATGCATTAATTGTGCCAAAGCTTTTAAGGTCTCAACACCGCCCGGCGCGCAACGTGCAATATCTACTACACCACGAGCTATGGCCTCTGCATAAGGTAAACATGCCGCATAACCACATTCCTGACATTGCGTTTGCGGTAAAAGGGCATCAATACCTTTAGCATCGATTTTCATTTATCCTGGATCCACTCGGCGATTTGGTTTTCTTCTATGCGTGTCATCAAGGGCGTAAAGGGCTTAATAGTATGCGCCAATAAAGGTGTATTGATGTCGTTCCATTGTAACGGAGCAATTTGCAAGAAATCTTCTACTGAAAGTGCCAATTTTGGCAAAACCGGCTTTAAATAAATGGTTAAAATGCGAAATAGATTAAGCGCACTGGTCGCGACTTCTTTTAATTCTTCAGAGCCGCCATGCTCCTTGGCCATTTGCCAAGGCTTTCTCTCAGCAATCCACTCATTCGCCTTATCGGCAAGAGCGGTTACTTCACGCAGTACGCGTGCATAATCGCGAGTTTCATAATAGTCCGCTATTTCGCCTTGCTTATTTACAAAGAATTCCCATAGTTCTTTATGGGTTAATTGCGCAGCCAATTGATTATCAAAGAATTTGCCTATAAAACTCGCGGTGCGTGCGGCGATATTAATTATTTTTCCGATGAGATCTGAATTGACACGTAGCATAAAGTCTTTGAAGTTAAGATCGATGTCTTCTATACCGCCATTTAACTTGGCTGCAAAATAATAACGCAAATACTCTGGATTTAGTTTTTCTAAATATTGTTTGGCGGTAATAAATGTGCCGCGTGATTTCGACATTTTTTCACCATTGACAGTTACAAAACCATGCACAAACACTTGAGTGGGCAAACGATGTTGACTGGCCATTAAAACAGCTGGCCAAAATAGGGTATGGAAATACATGATGTCTTTACCTATAAAATGATATAGTTCAGCCTTGCTGTCATGTTTCCAGAATGCATCGTAATCTAGTTCTGACTGTTTAGCACAAAAATTTTTAAAGCTAGCCATATAACCTATAGGTGCATCCAACCAGACGTAAAAATATTTGTCTTTTTCTCCAGGGATTTCAAAACCAAAATAAGGCGCATCGCGACTGATATCCCAAGCTTGCAAACCAACGTCAAACCATTCTTGCATTTTGTTTTGAATTTCTTTAGCCACATGAGGGCCGCTTAACCATTGCTTTAATTTATCTGCATACTGTGGTAAATCAAAAAATAAATGTTCCGTGGCACGAGTCTCGGGAGTAGCACCCGATAATACAGACTTAGGATCAATCAATTCCGATGAAGCATAAGTAGCGCCACAGACTTCGCAATTGTCTCCATATTGATCGACGTTCTTACAGCGCGGGCAAGTGCCTTTGACATAGCGATCAGGTAAAAACATGTTTTTGACTGGATCATAGGCTTGATAAATAGTCTTACGCGTTATGGCACCTGCTTTTTGTAAACAATAATAGATGTCGCTTGTTAGTTGCTTATTTTCAGAAGAATGGGTGGTATAAAAATTATCAAATGTTATGCCAAATTGTTCAATATCGGCTAATTGCTCATGTGCCATTTTAGCAATAAAGGCTTCAGGGTTTAAGCCCTGTTTTTCGGCTTGGATCATGATGGGCGTGCCATGTGCATCGCTGCCCGCAATAAAATAACATTTATTACCGCGCATTCTTTGAAAATTAACCCAGATATCGGCTTCTATAGCTTCTAACATATGGCCTAAATGAATATCGCCATTAGCATAGAGCAGCGCGGTAGTGACAATTTGGGTACGTGTAGTTTTGTTCATTCAAATCCCTCATAAATTTTTTTTTTGCATTTGTGCAATCAAGTAAATTCTCCAGCATGATAGTTATCATATGCTGTGAATCGTCATATATGGACTCGCCCGCCGATGCAAGTGT
>JBIPMB010000284.1:0-2514 GCA_044369355.1 Gammaproteobacteria bacterium
GTCGAACGGGAGATCGATCGAGCGAATGGTGGTGGTCACCTTGAACGGAATGCCGCGGTCGACCGTCTCGACGCGCGGGATAGGGCCGGCCGGCAGGCCGCCGATCACGCCGACCTCGGAGTAGTCCATGCCGCGAATGATCTCGAGCCGCTCGCTCGCGAGCGCGAGCGCCGCGTTCTCGGCGCGCGCCAGGCGCACGCCTTTGGCGATGGTGGTGAACGCGGCGTAGATGCCGCCGCCGAGGGCAACCAGGAGCGCGATGCCGAACATCGTCTCGACCAGAGAGAAGCCGCGTGAGTTTAGGCGCATTACGTCGCCAATTGTATCCCGGCAAAGGCCGCGACGCGGCACGCCGAATCCACGGAACGCTGACGCGAGAGTTAGTCCCGAAGAAAAGGCTCGCCTCTTTACTCGCCGAGCAGCGCCTTGAGCGTTTCCGCGTCCTTCTTCAAGACCTCAATCATCGAGGGCGAGTACGCGGCAACGGCCGGGTGGTAGAGCGGCACCACAAATTTCGCGTAGGGAGTCTTCGACTCAAAGACTTTGCCGTGGAGCTTCGAAATGGGCAGGAGCTCATCGAGCAAGCCGCACTTCTCCATGACGTAAGCCATCGAGAAGCGGCCAAGCGTGGCGATGACGGTCGGCTCTATCGCGGCCACCTGCCGATCCAGGAGCGGCGCGTAGGCGGCGATTTCCTCGGGGAGCGGGTCGCGGTTGTTGGTTGGGCGATCTTTCACCAAGTTGGTGACGTAGGCGGTTTTGCGGTCGAGGCCAATGTGCGCCATGACGTTATCAAGGATGCGCCCGGACGCGCCGCAGAAAGGCCGGCCGGTCGCCGCCTCGTTCTTGCCGGGGGCCTCGCCAATGAACATGAGCCCGGCGTCGTGGCTACCCTCGCCCACTACCGGGAACACGCCGTTCTTCTTCCTTTCCTGAAACAGGGGAAATTCCACGCCGTCGATAGACCCGACGAGCAGGTCGTCGCGCACCGACTTCATCAGTTCAAGCTTGGTGGCCATAGGCTGCCCAGCTTACCAGACTCGGCTTGCCCGCATTCCCAAAAAGGCTAGAGTGCCGGAGAAGCTATGAAAAACAGATCCTTCTCTCACGTCCCCGGAGCCTCTGAGGCTCAAACAGTGACGGCGCTCGCCGTCGCCCAGCTCCGAGCGGCTCATAAAGATGTGGCGGCGCTCGCGTCTTTCGGCGCGAGGCCAATTACCGCCCGCAGAAACCTCACCCCCTGGGACCAGTAGTCCGGGGGGTTTTCTTTTTTGCTAGCCCCCGGCGTCTAGGCGGGGCAACGGGCGCTAGTGCCGGTGGCCGCAGGCGTGCCCGAAAGGTTTGGCGCCCTTCCCCGGCCGAAGCAGCCAAACGGCCAGCGCGGTCGCGACCGGCACGCACAGGGCGAGGCCGGCGGTGCCGGCTGCCGATCGCACGATTTCGGCGGCGAACACCTCGCGCGACAGGAGTGCCCCCCACGGGGACGGATCAGCGTACGCCAAGAGAAATAGCGGCAGGGCCGATCCCGCGTAGGCCAGGACCAGCGTGTTCACCAGAGACGCCGCGTGCTCGCGGCCAACGCTGAGCGCGCGGCGAAAAGATTCGCGGCGGCTGGCGCCCGAGGCGAGCAGATCAGAAACCACCGCCACCTGGGTCACCGCCACATCGTCCAAAATTCCAACCACGCCGACAATGGTCGCCCCTAGGAAAAGGCCCACAAAATCCAGGTTATGCCCCGCGACGTTGAGGTAGAGCGCGGCGTCATCCCCCTGCCCCGAGAGCCTAGCCGCGGCCGAAGCGGCGGCGGCGAAGGCGGCGGTGGCGACAACCGACACGAGCGTGGAGAGGTACGCCACCCAGGTCTCGCGCCGCAGGCCGCCAGATGTTGCCATGGCGAGCAAGAGCACGATTGCCGCGAAGGCCACGCTGGTCAAAACGGGCGGCGCGCCGGCAAGCACGAGCGGCGCGTAGCCGAGCGCCAAACCAAAAACCGAGAAGGCGAGCGCAATCAGGGACCTGGCGCCTCGGGCGCCGCCGCAGATGACGACGGCTACGGCGAAGGCGAGGATGGTACCGGCGAGCGCCCCGCGGCGGTCGCGGTCGGCGACCGAGTAAGCATCCGCGCCGATTGATTCGAGCAGCACGCGGTCGCCGACGACGAGAGGCTCCCCGCCGTGGTTAATCCTAATGAGGCGGCCAGCGTCAGCCTCGACCTCGACGATTTGGCTCCCGATTGCCTGCACCCGGTTCGGGAGCTCTACCATTTCGGTGAAGACGACCCTTGAAACGGTAGCCGGCACCAAGTCTCCTGGCGGCAAGAGCAGCAGCCAAGCGGCAATCCCGGCCACAGTCGCGGCGGCGAGGTACGGCCAGATAATTGAGACGAGCTTCGTCACGGCTATTTTTTGAGCGGGTGCAGGCGAGCGGCAATGCCGACGCCGACAGCCGCGATGAGCGCGTTCTTCACGATGTACTGCCCGGTCAGGGTCGGCACGAGGAAACCAGCCCAGACGC
>JBIPMB010000122.1:0-6610 GCA_044369355.1 Gammaproteobacteria bacterium
GGTTTGTTTAGCACTAGAAAAACAACAAGGTCGTGTCAGAATAGAACCCTGGGGACCACGTTGTATCGATATTGATATATTATTGTATGATGATATGCAAAGCCAAGAAGAAGATTATATTCTACCACATCCAGGCTTAAAAGAACGGCTCTTTGTGCTCGTTCCTTTATACGAAATAGCACCACAGCTGATATTACCCGATGGAACTGCTGTTGCAATGTTATTGAAAGAGTTTGGGGATGAGGAAATAGCGTTGATACGGCGCAGCACGTAGGGGCAACCCCCTGTGGTTGCCCTTGTTTGGGCAGGCACGGGCCCCCGCCCCTACGATAACATTAATACTCTTACTCTTCTAAAGGCTTAGCATAGGTCTCACGCAAGAAAGATGCTAAAAGTGCACTGAGGATACAAGCTATGGGTAACATTGTCAGCGCAATGGTAAAATTGGATGCGGTATAAATGCGCGCACCACCGGCAACAACGCCATTCCATAAATGATCGAGAATAATACCCACTAACGGTGTGAGCAATGAGCCACTGACCATAACTAGCATATTGGTAACCGCTACTGCTGTTGCCGAAACTTTTCTAGAGCTTAATTCACGGCCTACAGGAAATACCAATATTTCTGCGCCATAAGAAACACCGAATAAAAATAGCAGAATAAAAATGAGTATGGTGGGTAAAGCAGGCACATAAAGAATGATGGAAATCAGGATGGCCGCTAAAATGCCTCCAATCACCATAGGCATTTTACGTCTCTCGATCTTATCTGAAATATAACCAAAAAGAACGCCACCCAGAGTAAAACCTAAAAATACCGTAGACACTGCATTCGCTGCTTGCTGACTAGAAAAACCATGCGCCACCATTAAATAAGGTTTTTCCCAATTTTCAGCAAAGCCGGAAGAAGGCAAATACAATAAACAACCGATGAGGCCATTCAACCAGATAAACTTATTTTTCAATAAGATCATAGACTGTTTCATCACTTCGCGCATAGTATGCGGTTGGTGCTCCGGGTGTTGGTAGCTGTAATTGCGGGCATCGTCTTTAGGCTTATCGCGAATAACTAAGGCCATAATAACCGCTAAAATTACCCCGGCTAGTGCCGATATAAATAGCGTTGGCCGCCACTGCAGTACATGGACCAAATGCTCTAGTACCAATTCACCCAAAAATGCACCCACTAAAGTACCAAAAGAAGAAGCCATACCGGCAACTAAACCAAATTTATTCGGTGGCAGCCAAATTGTGGCTAATTTTAATACGCCTACAAAGGCGAAAGCAGAGCCAAAACCAACTAAAAAGCGTCCTAATAAGGCCACTTCCCAGTGAGTAGTACCGGCAAAAATATAAGTTCCTAGAGCACACATTAAACAGGCAAAGGTCAACAAACGGCGCGGGCCATAACGGTCCATTAACATGCCCACTGGCAATTGCATAGGCGTATAAGCGTAATAATAAAAGGCATTGATGAAACCATAGCCCGTGGCCGAAATGCCAAAATAGCGCAGTAAATCAGCATAGACTACATTGGGGGTAATACGTAATAGGTACTCATAGGCATAAAAGGCAGCGCCTAGACAACAAACTAGAATGGGGAAAGCCCAAACCCAAGGGCTATTTTGTTTTTTGCCCATTTGATTAGCCATCTTTACTTCTGCAGCATCCATAATTGCACCCCTTTAAAAAAGACGAAAAACTACATTACGGCACAATATACCATAAAAATATAATTTTGAGCATTTAAATGGCGGTACAGATTAGGCCTCTGCTTTACCATCATTAGTTTCTTTCTTGAAGCGTCGTTTGAACTTATCGACACGACCACCCGCCGTATCCACAATTTTTTGCTTACCTGTGTAAAATGGGTGGCATTGTGAGCATACTTCAATAGCTAAAGTAGCGTTAGGCATAGTTGAACGAATTTGCGTCACATAACCGCAACTGCACTTTACTTCAACTTCTTTATAGTTAGGGTGTATTTCTGCTTGCATAATAATTCCTCTGTATCTAATAACCAATTGGCGGCAAGGGTACCAAAGATTTAACACAAAAGCAAGAGCAGTGCCCGCCATTTAACCCTGCGCGCTGACTCTGGGCGGCTCACGAGCCGCCCCTACATGCATCGCGTATACATTCATATTCACTCCATTGGCGCCGATCGCCTGTAGGGGCGCCTCGCGAGGCGCCCGGAACAAATACGGAAGAATATCCAAGTCACTATCTACCTATAAACCACCTTTAAACACTCAATTATTGACTTATTTTTAAACAATGCTACTCTACTAAGAAACGCATCTTGATCTACTTACGAATCCTCCAACGCCACTATTTCTTTTTTTTCAATGGCTTTGGCTTTGTGCTTACTCAATGTCACCAAAATAGCACCCCCCATGGCAATCACACCGCCCAAAAAGGTCAATAAGCCTGGGATTTCTCCCAATATCAACCAACCTAATAAACAAGAGACTAAAGGCAACATAAACATCCAGCATGTAGCACGAAAGGTAGGTAAGTGCATCAAGGCATAGCTCCAGGTCATATAACCAATTGCCGTTGGAAAAATGCCTAGATAAATAACGGCGAAAGTATCTTTTAAGGGTGCGGTATGTAAATCGTGTATTAGATCAGGCCCATATGGTAATAACCACAAGGTAGCAGCCCACATCAAATAAGTGGTTAGTGCCATAGGGTGATAACGCAGTAGCAAAGGTTTGATAAATACACTATAAATCCCGGAACAAAACGCACAGCCAATGACGGCCAATAAACCTATAGTAAAGGCCATTCCACCATCACCCGCTAAGGCTATCAGTGAAACGCCTGCAACGCTGATCACTAAACCCACACCCCCCCAAAAAGGCACCCGTTCTTTATAAAAACACAGTGCTAATATCGCCGAAATAATAGGCGCTTGCCCGACTAGAAAACTAGATACCCCTGCAGACACACTGCGTTCGCCGTAATTTAAGAAGAAATGATATAAGCTAAGGCCAATAGTCGCTAAAATGATAATATGTGGGATATCCATCCACCGAAAATCAACTTTTTTAAATACATAGCGCGCTGTAATGGGTAACAATATCACCGCGCCTATGAGTATCCGTAATAATGCTAATCCACCCGCAGAATAATGTACCGTAGCAATCCGAATAGCCACAAAAGCAGAACCCCATAAAAAAATGGTGATACACAGTGCCGCTAATGTTTTTCTATCCATATACTCCTCGCATTTGATTTTTAGGCGTTGTAGTCTACGACCCATCTCGCCAAAGTCATGTATGGGTAAATACACTCCTTTGGCTCTAGGGCTTGCCGCCTAGCCTAAAAACCAACTGCTGTGAGTATATTACCCTAGTCTATAATATTTTCCAGACCATATACTAATTCTGTAAGACCCATCGCCTTTTCACAAGCCAGTAACACGCCCGGCATAAAAGAACGTCTGTGCAGCGAGTCGTGACGCACAGTGAGCGTTTCATCTAAGCCACCAAAAATGATTTCTTGATGCGCCACTAAACCGGGTAAACGTATAGAGTGCACATGTATACCTTCTACAATTGCGCCCCTGGCGCCTTTAACCAATATATTTTCAGGACGAGATTCAGGTATTTTATCGCGTAAAGCGGCCATAGTTTGTGCGGTACGTAAAGCAGTGCCAGAAGGAGCATCTAATTTACCTTCGTGATGCAACTCAATAATTTCTGCTTCTGGAAAATATTTTATCCAGTGTGTGGCGTATTTCATCATCAAAATAGCACCCAATGAACAGTTCGGTGAATAATACCACCTAAGTTTTTTGCTTGCGCCATACTTTTTAATTGTTCAATCTGTGGCGGCATTAACCCAGAGGTACCGATTACAGGTCTTGCTCCGGCTTCTAAAATTTTCTGGCTATTGTCAAACACTACACTGGCGTTGGTAAAATCAACAACCACATCCGCTTGACTGTGTTTAATGGCTGCAGACAAATCATCGCTGCGACCACAAGTCCCCACCACGCTAAATCTAGCATCGGCTCGCAAGGCTTGTACGACTTCCTGCCCCATGCGTCCTAAGGCACCATTCACTAATATTCGAATAGTCATTTATCTTCCTTATATATAATCAATGTACTTCAAGATGCGAAATAGATTAAAGAAAATTATATGTCACAGATTAGATTATAGATGGGCGGCTCACGAGCCGCCCCTACAAGCCGCCCCTACACGTCTATATTTCCCGCTAACAAGGCGTTTTCTTCTATAAACTCACGCCTAGGTTCAACTTCATCGCCCATTAATACCGTAAACATTTCATCAGCAACTATGGCATCTTCAATTCTGACTTGCAATAAACGTCTATGCTCTGGATCCATAGTGGTATCCCACAATTGTTCTGGATTCATTTCTCCCAAACCTTTATAGCGTTGTAAAGTTTGGCCTTTTTTCGCATCTTCCAATAGCCAATCGATGGCTTCACCAAAATCAACAATAGCTTTTTTGCGATCACCACGAACGAAATAGCTACGCTCGGTTAATAAGCCTTGTAATTCTGTTGCCAAGGTAACACATTCTTGGTATTCGTTACGTACAAAAAACTCTTTGTTTAGTTGTACTGATTCTAATTGTCCATGAATATGGGTTTTTACGATGGGTAGATACATCTGCCCTTCAACCGCTTCTGAACATTCCACGCTATGATGTATACCGTTGTGTTCCAAAGCTTTTAGATGTTCGGTTAACTCTGCACACCAAGCGGCTACCTTGTGTTGTTCATGCAAGTCCGCCGCCAATAAAGCGGGCATATGCAATAATTGCATCAATACCGGTAAAGGATATAAACGCTTTAATCCTTCCAATCTTTCTACAGTTGTTTTGTAACGCAGCACTAATTTTTCTAAGTGTACACCGTTGATAGGTGGCGTGTTCGCATCTACATACAAAGAAGTGCCGTCTAAGGCTTGCTGACATAAATAAGCCGTGTAATCCGTATCGTCTTTAATATACTGTTCTTGTTTACCGCGTTTGATTTTATACAATGGCGGTTGGGCTATATAGATATGACCACGCTCGACGAGTTCGCGCATTTGTCTGTAGAAAAAAGTCAATAACAAGGTACGTATGTGCGCACCATCGACGTCGGCGTCGGTCATGATGATGATTTTATGATAACGCAATTTGTCTGGGTTAAATTCTTGTGCGCCTATGCCACAACCTAGTGCGGTTATCAACACGCCCACTTCTTGCGACGATAACATTTTATCAAAACGTGCTTTTTCTACATTTAAAATTTTACCACGCAGAGGCAATATGGCTTGAGTCTTACGCGATCGCCCTTGTTTGGCGGAACCGCCTGCAGAATCTCCCTCGACTATGAATATTTCGCATAAAGCTGGATCGCGTTCTTGGCAATCGGCCAATTTACCGGGTAATCCTGCCACATCCAAAGCGCTTTTACGGCGTGTCATTTCACGCGCCTTACGTGCAGCTTCACGCGCACGCGCAGCTTCTACCATTTTAAGGATAATCGCCTTGGCTTCTTGCGGTTTTTCCAATAGAAAGTTATTAAAATGTTCTGCTACAGTGCCTTCCACAACCGCTCTGACTTCAGAAGACACCAACTTATCTTTGGTTTGTGAAGAGAATTTCGGATCGGGCACTTTAACCGATAAAACCGCCGTTAAGCCTTCACGCGCATCATCGCCCGTGGTGCTAATCTTAAATTTCTTCGCTAAACCTTCTTTTTCTATGTAATTATTTAAGGTTCGAGTTAAAGCACCGCGAAAGCCTGCCAAGTGTGTGCCACCGTCGCGTTGAGGAATATTGTTGGTGAAGCAAAAAATGGTTTCTTGATAGGAATCATTCCATTGCATCGCCAATTCTACGATTGTGCCTTTGACATCTTCAGAGAAATAAAACACTGTCGGGTGGATGCCGGTTTTTTTGCGATTCAAGTATTGTACAAAAGCTTTAATGCCGCCTTCGTAATGGAAAGAATCTTTTTTACCATCGCGCTCATCGAATAATTCTATTTGCACGCCTTGATTTAAGAAAGACAATTCGCGCAAACGTTTGGCTAAGATATCGTAGTGAAATTCCAATTGCGTGAAAATAGTAGGGCTCGGTTTAAAGCGAATTTCCGTGCCGCGTTCGCTGGTGGTTCCCGTTGCTTTAATAGGCGCTTGTGGTTCACCCAATTTATACAGCTGTTCATAGACCTGGCCATTGATACGCACCGTTAATTCCAAGGTTTCAGATAAAGCATTCACCACCGACACACCTACGCCATGCAAGCCACCGGAGACTTTATAGGATGAATTGTCGAACTTACCGCCCGCATGCAATATAGTCATGATGACTTCTGCTGCCGAACGCCCTTCCTCGGGGTGCATATCCACGGGAATACCGCGACCGTTATCGCGCACTGTTACCGAGTTATCGGCATGGATAATGACATCGACGCGGGTACAATACCCAGCCAAAGCCTCATCGATAGAGTTATCGACCACTTCAAAAACCAGATGGTGTAAGCCCGTACCGTCATCCGTATCGCCTATGTACATACCTGGCCGTTTACGTACCGCATCTAAGCCTTTTAAAACTTTAATATTGGCCGAATTATA
>JBIPMB010000222.1:0-2800 GCA_044369355.1 Gammaproteobacteria bacterium
TCTTCACTCCTCTAAGACCTCGTTTATTTAAAATATCCGCAGCAAATTACCTGCTGCAAGGCGATTATTATACCACACAAAGCAATCCTTTCGTAGCCATCGCGACTATTCTAATTATAAGAAATGACTTGCAATTACGACGAGTTTGTTATCTAATGCGAAATTACAGAAATGACATAGGGGTATCCGTATATGACGACACTAGCCGCCAAATCTGGTCAAAAAATGCCATCTGGAACGGTTGCCTTAATCTTTATACAACTATTTTCACTCATTAGTTATGCTGCCATCTACTCCACTTTGGCTATATATTGCTCACAAGGCTTGCATTTGAACGACCATTTTACCACCAGCCTCATTGCCATGTTTTTAGCCTTCAACTATGGCTTACACCTCTTAGGCGGGTATGTGGGGGGACGTTTTTTAAGCTATAGATCGTTATTTATCATTAGCATGTTGTCCATTGCCACGGGCTGTTATCTGATCACCACCCCTACTTTGCATGGGTTTTACCTTGGCATCGCTTTCTTCCTGACAGGAGCAGGCTTAAATGTCACCTGTCTCAACTGCATGGTCACCCAACTGTTCCAGCCTGATGACAAGCGGCGTGAAACCGCTTTTCTATGGAATTACAGCAGCATGAACCTAGGCTTTTTTATAGCCAACATCATCGCGGGTTCTTTCCAACTGCATAGTAATTATCGCGACCTGTTTCTATTAAGCGGCTTAGGTAATATCATCGCTATCGTTCTGGTTGCCTGCAACTGGTCTAAATTGAAGGATATACAAACGGCTTATCAGTTAGCGACTAATAAAGTGCCACGCGTTTGTTTTGGTGTGACACTGATTGTAGCACTATTCTGTGCTTTATATCGCTTGGTAGAACACCCTGCGGCCAGCCAAAACCTAGTCATTTATGGCACGCTCATTGTCTTTGCTTTTTTGCTGACATTGTCTTTCACAGAAAAAGACATCATCAGCAGACAAAAAATGCAGGCTTATTTGATATTTTCCGTTGCTGCCATTACCTTTTGGACCATCGCTTTGTTAGTTCCCAACGGTTTAGCTTTGTTTCTAGAGCGTAATGTAAATCGTCAGATTTTTAATTTTACTATACCACCACAATGGTTTTTTAATATCAACCCTTTTATGATTATGTTGGGTGGACCAATTTTAGCAGCTTTATTCCAATGGTTGCGCCGTAAGGGGTATAAGGTCTCACTAACACAACAATTTTCTGCTGCATTATTTCTAATGGGTGCAGGACTCTTGGTTATTCCCCTGGGTATTGCTTTTGCCAATACGGATGGTTATGTCCCTGCAATCTGGATTACAGTGGGTTATGCCCTACAAGGTTCAGGCGAATTATTCTTAGGTCCTATTGGTTATGCCATGGTAGGACAGTTAGCTCCTGCACGCCTGCGTGGTGTCATGATGGGCACATGGATGATGGTTACTGGTATGGGCGGCGCTATTACGGGTATTGTTTCCAAATGGGCGACTTATTCTAGTACGGGCGACCTATCGCCGCTGGCAACCAACCACACCTATGCGCGTGTTTTTATATTATTAGGCATTACCAGCGTGCTGGTGGCAGCGATTCTATTCTGGCTACGACCGTTGTTGGATAAGTTAATACGAGAGCCTGGAGTTAAAGTGAGCGATGAGGTGCTTGCGGCCAGCAGTGAATTCACATCAACATAATATTCCGAGGATCCTTTGTAGGGGCGGCTCGCGAGCCGCCCAGAATCAACGCGAATGATTATAAGTATAAGCGTAATGGTTACAACGCGCTATGTTTCAGGGCGACTCACGAGTCGCCCCTACAATAGATCTGCGCTGGCCCGACGACACATCCCCATTCGCCATGACAACACCCAGCCATAACTATCGTGCTTTGTATCAAGTGAATTCATATCCAGCAAACTATTTTCTAAAACCCGTATTTTTTTTCGTTATAATCACCATCTTTTGGAATTGGAAGAAGAACTACTGCTACTACTGTTGCTTCTTGGATATCTTTGCTCTGTTGATTCAAAAAAATCACCCTGTGACCGTCCTCTGCCTCTTTGGTTTTGATTGCTATTGGAAGAAGAACTACTACTGCTACTACCTTGATATCTTTGATCTGTTGAATCAAAAAAAGCCCCTCGTGACCGTCCACTGCCCCTTTGGTTTTGATTGCCAGCATATCCTCTTTGATTTTGACTCATTTTATCTTCAAGCCGCTCCCTATTTTTTAGGGCTAAACTATGGTAGGGATTAATCGTAAGAGCATTTGTATAATATCGCATTGCTTCATTCCAAGAAGCTGGGCCTAACTTCTCTAAGCAAAAACCCAAATCACAATGAACTTTTTCATCTTCATTATAAATCTTTAATGATTCTCTATAATTAGCTACGGCTTGCTTAAGAAGAGAAAGAAATATACTTTTTTCATGCTGTATTTTTGTTGCATAGTTCTTATAACAGCCAGCTAATTCATTATAATTGAAAACACTTGGATTTAATTGTACGGCTTTCACATGCATTTTGAGAGCGTCTTCATAATCACCTTGCATAGAATATATTTGCCCTAGCTCTACATAAGCACCATCGGCTTTTTCAGATTTAAGGAGCGAAGTAAACACTTCAATAGCAAGTTGATTAAAAATAGCGTCTCTTGTTTTATCGTGTCAATCACTACCGGCTAAAGCCGGTAGCTTGGTAAACGCTTACAAAGCGGATTATTAGCTTAAAAGCTAGTACTCCGATATCTTGAAATTATCATCCTTGTGATGCATTTCTTGATTCTCTATAT
>JBIPMB010000108.1:0-7547 GCA_044369355.1 Gammaproteobacteria bacterium
AGCAAACTCTAGGATCTCTAGCTTTTGATGGCTCAGATCTTGTTTGTTCGTAGAAGCGCGCAAATAAGCTACAATTTTACCCATAAAAACCGCCTGTTAAGCGTTAACCTTAATTATCATTAATAATAATACGAAATGAATGTGTCTTACAACGTATTATACGTATACAATTATTGTGTTAGATAACGCTCGTTATATAGCATACAAATCGTATTGTTTTAACGTAATAAAAGACAAAGACTTATCGTTTATCAATAACCCATGAGTGGCAGATTTAAGGTGTAAAGGTTATTCGCCGGTTTTTCCGAATTTTGGTTTGGGTAAATTGCCTTCTTCTTCTCTTTCCTTTCTTTTTCTACCCCCTTTAGATTCTTCTTCTTTACCAAAAAATGAAGTGGCAGGAGCGGCCGAAGAGGGGGACACTGGTGGTGATGCTTCATCGTGAGGAGAATCTACTTGCATTTTATCGGTCTCTTTTTTTTCTTCTTTACCTTTTTCAAGTAGTGCGAGCCTCTTTTCAAGTTCAAGGACTCTTGCTCGCTCTAATTCGATCCTCCGTTCTGCTGCTTCTAATTTTTCTGCGCTCACTACCCCATGTTTTTCTTGTTCTACCGAATATAACTCAGATAGTTTTAACTTTAACTCTTGCTCTATAGCAGAAGGCTCTTTTCCCTCACTATTAAAATCTGCTAAATACTGGCAAAAAACCGTGTATATGTTTTGCCACTCTTGCCCAGTCAAAACCACTGGCCTTAAATAAGTAACATCTATGTGAGAATAAATCGCATGCGCGATTTCCTTTCCATATAATCTTTTAATAATGCGGCGTATTCCGCGTGCAAGGCGACCAGCTTTTTGTTGCGATTGAAACGCCTCTATGTCTCTTATCTTGTCGCTTCTATCGAATTCGGCTTCATCTGAATCTTGACTGCTGGGAGAACTGTACTCCGGTATTCCGCCCGATTGCGCTTGATGAAGAGCAGACATCTGTCTAGACAAAAGGCTACCTTGTATATTCGCTAATGTTTTCATTTCTTTCGTCAACCTCAATTGTAGTTTTGTCGCTATTTCAGCGTGTTCTCCAAGAAGCGATTTTCCCAAGCGCTCTAGATGCTTTTTTAGAGGCTTAAAGTTTTCTTGATAAAAAAACTTATGTGTCTCAAAAATATCCTTGTAATGTTCAAAAAACCAATCTCTAACAATTACACCCAACCCTTTTGCGGAAATCTCTTCATTTGGTAAATGAAGAATAATCTCTTTGTCTAAATTTATAGTTAAATAGCTTTCATCCATTGGGTAGACCCTGTGAAAGAGAATCCCTTCTTGTAATCCTCCTAAGCTTTGAACATACTGAACAAAAGGTTCTCCAAAATAGCTATCTTGCTCTACGAACCAGCTCAATGGGTCTTTGCTGCCTTTGCTTCCATTACAACCCTGACACATCAAGAACAAATTGTCCATGATATTGTAGCAGTGTTTATAAAAGTAGATGCTGCCTTTGATTATACCATCATTGTCGTATCTAAAATAATCAGATATCCCCTCACATTTAAGAAAAGCCGCGGCAATTTCCTTATTTTCCTCTAAATTCAAAAAACCTAGCAAGCGTTCCTGATTTTCTCGCATTTTAGCATAAGGGTAAGCATGCTCACTTGCCGTACATCCAGAAGGAACAAATTCTCCATGAACCATACAGAATAAACGTTTACAGTCATCTTCAGATGGATCTGAAGAAAGAGCAGGAGAAAATTCAAATTTTAGGAGGTCTTGCCCTTCTTTTTGTTGAAAATCAATTTTCCCGCCTCTACTTGGAACAACCGGACACAGTTCTTTCACCCAGTCAGCTTTGTGCTTTTTTTTAGGCTCTGGCAATTTATCTGCTTTTAACTCATCAAGCAGAGTTCTGGCAAGAGTCAAGCCAAGGGTTTGTTCCGAGACAGAAGCTGCTGATTTTTCAGCTTTTTCATCGAATTTTTCTTCCATATTATTTATTACCTATCGCATATATTATGGTGAAGTATAGCATACAAGCACTTTTTATTTCGCTCGTTATTTAGCATACAAAATATATAGTCTTAACGTATTAAGAAAAGAAAGGCTTATCTTGTCGACCGCCGCTTATGGGGGGGGGTAACACAATACCCGGCTTGAGGGCTTTTGTTTTAAGAAAGGGTGTACACACCCTTTGAGAGATTAACTGGCATAGATACGTTTTGCGTCGCTGTTTTACGGGTGTCAAGGTCGGTACACCGCCTTGGGAAACCTTGACTGTTAGTGGCTGAGCAAAAGCGCGTAAAACAGCGACGCTTAATTTATGACGCCAGTTATCTCGGCTTACTAACATACTCCGCTCTACCCTACCTCGGGGCCATGGGGTTGACAAGTACCCCGCTATGTAGTACTATTTAGATATGAGCGATACTTATAGTGTGATCCTTTCAAATAAAGCCAAAGAGAACTTAAAAACAGTTCCGCTATTTATCGACCTAAAATTACGGGCGTGGATTAAAGCGGTTGGTGAGAAGGGCCTACGAGAAGTTAGAAAAATTAAGGGTTATCATGATGAACCCTTAAGTGGGAAGCTTAAAGGTAAACGCTCTATACGGTTAAATGATGCTTACCGCGCTATTTACGTACTAAATGAAAACGGCGATGTAAATTTTATAGAAGTTAAAGAGGTGAACAAGCATGGCTATAAAAAGTAAGATGACAGAAAAAACCCTAAAAGAAATGGAGAAAGCCACAGGGGTTAAGCTAACGCTGAGTAAGCTAATATGGGCTATTCGCAAAGCAGATGGGATTTCACAAGTAGATTTTGCCAAAAAGTTAAAAATCAGCAAACAACATCTGTGCGACATTGAGCATGACAGAAAATACATAACTCCTAAATACGCAGCCAAATATGCGGCGATATTAGGATACTCTAAAGAGCAATTTATTGAATTAGCATTGCAGGACTTATTAGATCGTGAGGGGCTTCATGTACAAGTAGAAATTATTACAGATTTAAAAAAAGCGGCGTAACCAATGTACTGCGCCATGCTTTTATCGCTTAGAGGTTATTAAAATGAAACAGCATTGCTTTATATGTGACAAGGGTTTAGACAAAGAACACTGGAGCCACACGGTCAAAGCTATAAAAACAGAGCTAGAAGAGCCAGACGCTAATTATGAATTATGTGATGTGTGTTCAGCGAAAGTTAGCACCTTTATAGTTAGAGCTAAATATAGTTCAGATAAGTATAAGCTTTGACCATAATTATTTGTTAAGCAATAACCGCGACTCACACGGAACATCCCCCATCAGCGGCCACGGCAAGCTATCCTTAAAAACACAAATTCATGTAAAATGGGGGAATGCTATAAGCGATACCCCTTCATAAGCGCCCCATAACACTCAAAGAGGTATGTTTTTATAGTTGTCAGGTAAAATGTAGCCAGGGGTAGATAAACCCAGGTACTTATTCCAACTTTGTGTGTTTCATTCTATATGAACCAGAATCTAAATCGCGCTCTGAAAAATAAACCACTAATTGCTTAGATTTTGCCTTTTGAAAAACATATTCTTTTAACATAGCTGCATTTTTGTCTTTCTTATCAGAAATATCAGCGCCAAGATTTTCTCCAATTATAATCCCATTTAATCGTAGGGGGAAATTTTCATTTAAAGGTTGATACTCTCCTTCGATATCTTTGCTATTTATATTGGATATTAGGCGGAATTCCTTCTCATAACCCCAATCATGAGATTTTACATAAAAACTATGCTCTCCTGCATACATAAACCATTCCATTTGCTTTTTGAGTTTTTCTTTTGTTTCTTCTTCATTATTGTATTTAGAAAGCAGGTTAAAATATTTCTTTTCTTTTAGTACAGGTATTTTTTCTTCGTATTTGACCTCTGTTAAAGTAATGATCTGGTTAAGTCCGTTATCGTTGGGATAAATTATCCCTTTTCCGATTCTGTAAATTAAGCCTTTGTCCGTTAGCTCTTGTATAATTCCCTTATAATGATAATCTAAATACCGTGGCGTAAGCTCTTCATCCTTTAATTTAAAATTTAAAGTGATGGTTTCGATAACACCATTTAGGCCTTTAATTCTACAGGTAAGGTTTTCTTTTTCCACCCAAAAATACACATCTCCCTCTGCAGGGTCATTCCATTCATCGCGCAATTTAAGATTGTACCAAAAACAACCCTTTACATGTTCCGTACTATATTTTGTATTTATTTTTTTATTCTCATCAAACTCATATTCAAGACAGTAACCATTTTTAGCATAATGTCCCCACATGGGAATAGAGTCAGGGTCTTTTGAAAAACAAATTATGCCCAAATCTTCTAAATCTGGGTGTACTTCAAAAAAAGTTTCACGTTTCTCAAATATTTTAGCGGTATTCTGCTCTTTTAACCAGGAGCGCAGCAGCTCATTTGTTAATTTTTTTGGTTGATACTTTCTGTATTCTCCGAAGATATATTCAAGATGAAATACTCCAGGCGGACCTTCACTTTTTAACATAGGGTTTTCGATTTTTTCAAAAGCTTGTAAATAAGCCTCTAGTAAAGCGTCCGAATTAAGAATCTCTTGCGGTGAAGCTCTCTGAATCTGGAACGCCAATTCCATTTTATCATTCATCCTCTCTAATTTAGGCCACCATATTTTCGAATCCATATAATGAGAAAGCCAGCATAGATGCTTTAATTCTGTTAAAGGTTTATACATATAGAGCTTGACCATATTATTATCCTAGTGTTTATACCAAACCTCAGCATACACCCCTTGATAAGGCTTGCCGTTGGCATGGGTTAAGGCAGTTTCCGTATAGGGAACCACACGCACATAGTCGCTTTTGCTGCCTGATATGCTACTGCCTGCGGGTAGAAAGATAGGCTTATTCTTAAGCTTGGCATTGGCCTGCGCCAGCTCTAGTTTTGCTTCTTCAACTTGCCCAGAAACGTGCTTATACCAGAAGTAAGTACCCGCCCAGATACAGGCTGATAAAACAAGGCTACCAAAAAACAAGCCCAAAGCTAATTTCACATGCTGTGAACAAAATGCAATATACTCACCTATTTTTTTTGAAGCCTGATTTATGTCCTTAATATCTTCGGTGGCATTATCCATCCTACAAAGCCATCTATTCAGGCTCTCTTCATTGGCAGCAATGCATTTTTTGGAAACAACGCTTAGATTTTCTGCTTGTTTTTCTATTCGCCCTTCAAGCAGATAAAGCTCATCAATTCGGTCTTTAAAAAATTCGGTTAATTCGCGTAAATCGGTAGACATGAGGGAAACATCCGGGTTGTTCTAAATAATGGCGGATTATACGCCTCTTTTCTAGTAACTCAAGCCCAAGTCATTGTCCCGTTCACGCTCGCGCACATGGTGTTGCACCCCTTTTAACAACTCTTTGCCATCATGGCGAGTATGCTTTTCTATGTGCATGGGATGGCCTCTTTCTCTGGATTCGAGCTGTTGTGCTGGAATGAGTTTCGCCGTACCGTCGTCTTTTTCCATGAGGCCATAAGAGCGGCCCGCCACCTCATAGGTGCCGCGGTATATGCCCTCTTCGCCTTCTTGCAGCTCCATGCTGGTTTTAAGCCCCGTTTTTGCTTCTATACGCGTTAAATCCTCGGTGGCCATTTTACTGAACTGACGTTGCTCTAACCTCTCCTCGGCTTTTTTCATCCTCTCTTCATGGGTTTCTAAGGATTCTAATATGTAATCGGGAATGGGAACCGGTTGAGATAACATGGCTTCAAAGTCTTTACCAATATCCTCTTTTAGTAGGGCTTCTATTTCTCTATCAAACTCCGCTTGAACTTCGGCTTCGGTCTTAAAGCTTTTAGGCTTCATGTCATCAAGGCTAAGGCTCGTGTCTTTTGCCGACTTCTCCTTGGCTTCATTTTGGCGGGAAGCTAAACGCTCCTCTGCCCTTTTAAGCCTTTCCTCACTGATTTCCTGTTTATCTAGCCCTTTCAACGTTTGGCTTAACTCTGACTCGCGCAATGGTGGTTTCTTGTCACCTATTTCGGTTATCTGCGGGTGCTCATAGTCTAGGCTAACATCCTTATCTTTTTGTCGTGACAGACAATAAGTCAAATCGCCCTTATTTTTAAATTCATCTAGACTATAGTAAATGTCGGCAGTGTCGCGATGTCGCGTCATACCCACGTAAGTCGCGTGACTGTCGTAATAACGGGATGCAAGCATGGATGTCTTATCTACCGTTATCCCCTGCGCTTTGTAGACGGTAGCCGCATAGCCGTGATCTATGTCTTTATAATCTTGAAGGTTAAAGCTGACCTCACGGTGAACCCCATTCACAGCGTCGAGTTTAACCGTAAATTGCTCCCCTTCAATTTGGGTGATAACGCCCAAGTTACCATTTTTGACCCGTGCATACTTGTTATCGTTTTTAAGAAAATAAATTCTGTCACCCTCCGCAAAGTTCCGCTCGCCGATTTCGACTTGAAATGCTCTCTCCTGCCCCAGCTCTCTTGCCTCATGACGAATGGCGCGTGCGGTTTCATTTAAGTTTTTGACTTCCTCATGAGTGAAGGCCAACATAATTTGTGTTTTATCGGGTGTAAGGGAGCGTGTCTCGTCCCAGGCTTCTATCATATTTGAGATGGCGGCCCCTTTGGTTCCATATTCATGAATATTGCCGTGACGCTCATAGGCAGCCAGTCCAAGACTGGCTTGTCTTAAGCCGAAGTGACGCGAGGCTTCTTTTTGCCATTCCTCTTTCTGGCGACGTATGTCGGACATTTGCGCAAAACCATTGCGCTCGATAATTGCACGAAATGACGCTCCGGCGTCTATGGCTTGCAGTTGCTCTGGGTCGCCCACCAGGACGACCTTAGCCCCGCTTTGCTCGGCATGATTTAAAATGGCGTGCATCTGTCTAGAGCCTATCATGCCTGCCTCATCCACCACGAGTATATCGCGGTCACTGAGTTTTTCTTTGCCGTTTCTCCAGATGATAAGGCGGTTCGCTATGGTGTTGGAGGGAATGTTAGCGCCTGCCTGTAGACTATCGGCGGCAATGCCAGACAAGGCCATGCCCTGCACCTTGTAGCCTTCGGCTTCCCAGGCTTCGCGCGCCATACCCAGCATGTAGCTCTTACCCGTACCAGCAAAGCCAACGACCGAGGCCAAGTCTCCTCCCTGGGTCACATGGCGTAATGCTGCTTGTTGTTCGGGGCTTAAAGAAGGATTATTTTCAATCACTCTGTCCACGGTCTTTGCCTTAAGCTCAAAATGGCGACTTTCTGCCTTGTCTGTCGCAATTCCTATCATGTGTTTCTCAAGGGCGAACAGCTCTTTGGTAGTGTAGCGATCTACATCGCCCTTATCTCGATTCAACTGTACCAATTCGGGGGCTGCCATCACCTTGGCATAGACGGCATTGAATTGCTCTCTATCCGCGGTCTGGCGGCTTACAAACTTGGCCACATCGTAGCGGCTAAAGGTAGATTGCTGGGCGGTAATGGCGGTTAAGGCTATATTGGGGTCGTCCATTAACCGCTCGCCATTGCGTTG
>JBIPMB010000166.1:0-4659 GCA_044369355.1 Gammaproteobacteria bacterium
CGCAACCAATGAGGCCAGCAATTTCTGCTAAACAGTAAAATTTGATATTCATACTACTGATTAGGAAGATGACTTCATTTGAGCTATTACCGCTTGAGTAATATCTACACGAGCACTGTGGTAAGCCACATTTTCACGTTGGAAAATAAGATCCAAATTTTGTTGCTTAGCCACTTTAGCCACTACATCATCAACACGCTTTAGCACTTTAGACATAGCTTCATTTTGTGCTGTTTTAGCATCTTGGAAGTAATCTTGTTGCATACGGGTTAAATCCCGTTGCTCACGACTTATTTTATCATTCAATGTGGTTTTGTCTGTAGCGTTCATCACAGAGGCATCACGTGACATTTTGTCGGTATCGGCCTTTAAAGAAGCTTGCAAAGCCGTCATTTTATCCATTCTAGGCTTAAACTGGGCTTCTAATTGCTTTTTCAAAGCTTGCATTTGTGGATCAGCTTTTAAAACTTGGCCTAATTCAATCACACCAATTCTGGGTGCCGATGCGTTCATGTTAGCTGCTGCAGGCGCTGTATTGGCGGGTGCAGGTGCAGCAGCCTTGGTGTCCGCAGCAAAAGTAGTTGCGGCTAAGCCCATGGCCAATGTAGCCATCAGTGCTAAGGTTAATTTTTTCATATACGATCGTCTCCTTGGTTAATATATATACAGAATTATGTTAAAAGTCTTGCTTTTGTTTGCGCATCGAAAGTACCATATTCTTGCAGTTAGAGTCAAATTGGCCCTTATAAAAGCGGCCATCGCATCTAGCGCTAAAATGCTGTCATCTTTGCCTACACCAAATGTGTCATCCTCGACGAAGTCGGGGATTGTAAGTCTAAAACCTGTTAGTATCCAGTATCAAATCAAGTTTTCCTGGATCCCCGACTGCGGCCTCGCGGCCGCGTCGAGGATGACACAACTCTAGATCTCAGACTTTCTTCGGTCGAGGATGGCAAAACTCTAGCTCCCAGGCCTTCGGTCAGCATAATTACAAGAACGAAGTCCCTGCCGAGAATTGGAACACTTCAGTCACATCGTTAGGCTGCGGATTAATCGGTTTAGCCAAGCTGAATATGATTTGTCCCATAGGCGTTTGCCATTGTCCTTGTATACCGGCGGAATAACGTATAGGACCGGCCCCAGAACCATCAGCCGTAGCTGCAGGCGCGCCACCATTCCAGTTATAAACATTACCTGCATCCACAAAAGTGGTGACTCGGAAACTATCTGGCGTTAATGGCGTCGGTACAATTAATTCAAAACTACCCACCGCCATGGCATTACCACCCACAACCGATGTGCTGCCATCTGAATTTGTAGTTCTAGGGCCTATAGAAAAGGATTCATAACCACGCACAGCACCCGGTACGCCTAGACCACCTCCACCAAAATTTTGGTAGAAAGGCAAATATGGCGTGCCTAAAATACCATCGCCATAACCCACTTCACCACGCACCGAGGCAATAAAACCCTTACCCAAGGGTTGATATACACGGCCTGTATAATCCAATTTATAATAACTGACATTGGTGCCCCCACCGGGTAATGCCACATTAGCACTCAACGAATGGGAATAACCGCGCGTAGGGAAAATGGCCCTATCATAACCCGTATGTCCCCACGCTGTGGTTAAATTCACATTATAAATGCTTTCATGCGTTGGGTACGGTATAGGTTGACCCGTAACCGGATCGATTGCCACTCCGTTACTATCACGCTGCAATGGCAAAGCTAAAGTATAATTATCCATAAAGTTAATGACGGCATCACTGGCATCGGTACCTGTGCTCAACAGCGTTGCGCCATAGCCTATGCCTGCACTCACATTATCTTGCTCACTCACAGGAAAACTGTAATACATTTTAGCGCCGTAGTCATTCATTTCATACGCAACACTCTCCGTAAAAGTTTCGTCGGTGTTATAGTGATCGGCATACGCACTAAAACCTCTACCCACACCATCCATGGTGTAATAAGGATTAAAGTAGCTAAGAGAGACATTTTGCTGTCCCGAAGCAACACTTGCATTGGCGCTAACGGCCTTACCTGTGCCTAAAAAGTTCGGCTGTGAATAGGAAGCATTTACCAAGAAGCCTAAAGTATTAGTATAGCCTAAGCCCAGAGACATAGTCGCTGATGGTGCTTCGGTTACAGTAAAGTCTAAATCCACTTCATCCTCACCTTCACTGCCGGGTACCTGCGTATTCTCAACTTTAACGGTTTTAAAATAACCGGTACGATTCAAACGAGTTTCGGATTGCTTAGATTTAGCCAAAGAATAAGGCGCACCTTCTTGCTGACGCATTTCACGACGCAATACTTGATCTTCAGTTTTATCGTTGCCATGAAAATTAATATTGCGTACATAGTAGCGGTTACCCGGACTCACTAAGAAAGTCACAAAGACTTGTTTCTTAGCCGCATCTACTTCGGGCAAAGGCTCTACGTGAGCATAAATATAGCCATCGTTGGCCATAGTGTTACTCATGGCTTGAGTGATACCAGTAATTTTCTTGCGATTAAAGGTTTCATTCGGTTCAAAGTGCACAAACTTTTCTAATTTTTCTTTAGGCCCCACAAAGGTCCCTGCCATCTTATAGCCGCTGACCGTGAATTTATCGCCTTCTGTAATGTGAACTAGAATGGTTACCTTCTTTTTATCTGGGCTCAACAATACTTCAGAACTGTCCACTTTAAATTGCACATAACCTCTGTCCATATAAAATGAACGCAAATTTTCTAAGTCGCCATTCAATTTTTCTTGTGAAAATTTGTCGTTATCCGTTAAAAAGGAAAACATGCCTGTGGTCGATAAGCTAAATTGTTTGACCAATTCTTTTTCTTTGAAGGCATGATTGCCTATAATAGAAATCTCACTGATCTTTGCCAATGGCCCTTCGAAGACATTAATATTAATGTCAACGCGGTTACTGGAAGTATGCGTTACTTTTGTGGTCACAGTGGCATTATAGTTACCACGGTTATAATATTCACGCTGGAGGGAATCGCGTATGCTGCTTAATAAAGAAGGATCATAAACGCGACCTTCGGCAAAGCCTAAATCAGATAAAGTTTTGCGCAAAGTTTTAGTCGGAATACTCTTGTTACCAATGATTTTAAATTGGCCGATCGTTGGCTTCTCTACCACTTTAACGATTAAAGTATTGCCTTGGTGATCCAACGTTACATCACTAAAAAAGCCTGTTTTATATAATACGCGTATAATTTTAGCAGTATCCGAAGGTTGAATAGTTTGTCCAATCTGTATAGGTAAATAATTTAATACAGTACCTTCATTAATACGTTTTAAACCTTGTATTTCGATTTTGTCGACCTTAAATGATTCCTCTGCATAAGCGTTTACACTAAGGCAAGCCAATAGCGCAGTAGAAATCAACGATAATCTAAGCATTTGTTTCATAATTATCCTTTATAATACTCATTACATATCAAGATGCGCACGAAGTTATTTGTTAAGCGCAAATCTATAACATTGTCATCCTCGACCAGGCCGCGAGGCCGCAGTCGGGGATCCAGTAAAACCTGAATCGAAACTGGACCTGCGGCCGAGGATGACAAGGTTCTGGATCCCGAACTAAAATCACATCACTGTAAAAGACGCATGATATCGTTATAAGAGGCTAACAGCAACAGGGTAAATAGAATGAAAAAGCCTATTTTTATGCCTATAAATTGCGCTCTCTCTGATAATGGCTTACCACGCACTATTTCCAGTAAAAAATAGAACAAATATCCGCCATCCAATACTGGAATGGGTAATATATTTACAATTCCAAGCCCTATGCTCAGCAAAGCTAAAAAACTTAAATAAGCAGCTAAACCAGAATAAACAACTATACCCATCCCTTCCACAATACCTATAGGCCCCCCTATACCACTCGAACCTATTTTTCTTGTGATCATTTTATAAATTAAATTAACCGTTAGACTGGTCATTCGCCATGTTTCATGCAAGGCCATAGGAATAGCGGCTAATGGTCCATATCTTTTCACTACCAATAAACTTTTAGGCAAAGGTAATGCCTTGGCTCTAACACCTAAATAACCGCGTTCCTCGCCTTGGTGATCGATGCGTTTCCCCAGTGCCACACTCAGTGATTCTTTCGCACCATTACGCAAAATAGTTAAGCTGATCGTTTGGCCACCTAAACCTGTTATGTGCCCTAACAATTGTTGCCAATGGTTGATCGGTTGCCCATTGACGCTGACAATTTTATCACCTTGTCGTAGGCCTAAGGCTGCGGCTGGACTTTGAGGTTCGACTTGATCGACTATAGCGGGCATATCTAAAGCAAAGGGAAACACGCCTACATCTTCTAAGATATCGACATTATTTTCATCTAATCGTATTCCCGATACATTGATCATGATGGAATGTGATGCCACATCATTAGGGCCGCGTACCGATACCAATATAGGTTTGTCTTCGGCTAGTTTGGCATATAAAGCAAGACGTATATCTTGCCAAGAAGCAACTTTCTCGTCGTTAATGGCAACGATACGTTGCTTGGGTAAAAAGCCCGCTTTAGCGGCTAAGCTATGGGGAACCACTTCGCCAATGATGGGTTTAACTTGATGAATGCCTATCATGAACATAAGCCAAAAAGCTGCAATAGCAAATAAAAAATTAAAGAAAGG
>JBIPMB010000018.1:0-22006 GCA_044369355.1 Gammaproteobacteria bacterium
GGACGATCTACTAAAGCTAACTTGGCTTCACTTTCATCTAAGAATTTAACGTAACCGCCCAAGGGAATTGCCGATATTGCGATTTCTAAACCACTGCGTGTTACTTTACGCCAAATCACTTTACCAAAGCCTATAGAAAAACGCTGTACTTTAACTCCGTAACAGCGGGCAACAATAAAATGTCCCCATTCATGTGCCGCGACTAAAATAGAGATTGATACCAGAAATAGTAGGATTGAAATTATAATTGACAATTCTTTGTATCCTTTTATGAGATTAATATTTGTCCTAATGCAAAACAAACCGTTGCGGCCAGCAAACTGTCTATGCGATCCAAAATACCGCCATGTCCAGGTAATAAATGACCACTATCCTTAACGGCATAAATACGTTTTGCCATGCTTTCCACTAAATCGCCCAATACGGATACCACGGCAGTAACTAAAATTAACAAAAGCCAGACCCAAGGTGCTTGTTTATAAGGATTAATCCATAAAACTAATGGTAAAGATAACACCATGATCACCAATAATGCTCCTAACAATCCCTCTATGGTTTTCTTGGGGCTAATCTGTGGGGCCAAGGGCCTTTTGCCCCACAAACGGCCTGCAAAATAGGCTGCTGAATCCATTATCCATACTATGGCCAATAGCAAGAAGATCAAAGTAGGTGTTGCTTCTTTTAATATCATGAGACTTGTTAAAAAAGCAATGAAAGCAAACAACGCCGAAAAGCCTCTCAGCAATGGTTGTCGTTGCCAAAAAATACAGCCCTTAGGATAACGGTACAATGCGATGATAAAGGCTATCCATAACAGCGCACCACCTAAGGTAAATAATTCAAAGGGTAAATCCCACGACACAGCACACAGTAATAATGTTAATAGGACATAGGCTATTTTAATTTTTGTGCTTTTAAAGTCGGCAAGCAAACACCATTCCCAAGCAGCTAAGGCAACAATGCCGCAGCCTATTAGAAAAAAATAGAACAGCGGTAAAAAGTAAATTGTGGCTAGAACCAACGGTATGAGTATCGCCGCAGTTAATAAACGTTGTCTAAGCATCTTCTAATCCTATGAGTTGTTCGCTGATCTTACCAAAACGTCGTTCCCTTGAGGCATAAAATGCAATGGCCTTATCTAACTCTGTTTCATCAAATTCAGGCCAATGTTTATTTGTAAAATAAAGTTCAGAGTAGCTTAATTGCCATAATAAAAAGTTACTCAACCGTTGCTCGCCACTGGTGCGTATAAATAAGTCTGGATCGGGCCAGGCTGCCGTAGATAAATGCTGACTAATAAGATATTCGTTTATATCAGTAGCATTTATTTGCTTAGCGGCTACTTTTTCTGCTAAGTTTTGACAAGCTTGCCGTATATCCCAGCGACCACTGTAATTAAAAGCGACTATCAAAGCCATACCGGTATTATCTTGCGTTAGAGATTCAGCTTCTTGCATGCTGTGTATGAGGTCAGTATGAACTTGTAGTCTATCGCCTATAAATTGCACTCGTATACCATTCTCGTGCAATCGGCCTATGTCGCGGCGCAGGGCCGTTAAAAATAGATTCATAAGATAATTGACTTCTACACTAGGACGTAGCCAATTTTCCATGCCAAAAGCAAATACCGTTAAATAAGACACGCCTCGTTTGGCTGTTGCTTCGATGATTTTCTTAAGGGTTTCTAAACCGGCCTTATGGCCAAAGTGCCGCGGTTTAGCGAGCGCCTTAGACCAACGGCCATTGCCATCCATCACTATTGCAATATGCTTTGGCGCTTCCACTGCTTATACCTCAAGCAGCTCGGCTTCCTTATGCGCAAAGACTTTATCAATTTCTTCTATGTATTTATCGGTTAGTTTTTGAATTTTATCCTGGCCTTGACGCTCATCATCTTCACTGATGCTTTTATCCTTTAAGCAATCTTTCAATTGCGCATTAGCATCGCGGCGTACGTTGCGCACAGCAACTTTGCTGTTTTCAGCTTCCAATTTCACATGACGAATCAATTCTTTGCGGCGCTCTTCGCTTAAAGGTGGCAAAGGCACACGTATAATGCTGCCCACCGTAACAGGATTTAAGCCCAAATCTGAACTTAAAATAGCTTTTTCAACGGCCGCAATCAGATTTTTTTCAAACGGCGCCACGCTGATGGTACGAGAATCAGCCAATGTGACATTAGCGACTTGATTTAAAGGAGTATCCGTGCCGTAATAAGGAACCTTCACGGAATCTAATAAACTAGGATGCGCACGCCCCGTGCGCACTTTCAACAAAGTGGCATGCAAGTTTTCTATGCATTTCTTCATGCGTGTGGTGGTATCGGTATAAATAGTATTTAACATAATAACTGTTCCTTATGCAAAAATTTAAGAAGTGGCTAAAGTAGATTCTGTGGCATCAATTAAAGTGCCTTCATCTAAGCCCAACATAATGTTTCTTAAAGCATGTGGCTTATTGATATTAAAAACAATGATCGGTAATTGATGATCTCTGCACATGCAAATCGCGGTCGTATCCATAACGCGTAAATCTTTTTCGATAACTTCACGGTAATTGAGTTGGCTATAACGTTTTGCGGTAGGCACTAACGCCGGATCGTCGGTATAAACACCATCAACCTTGGTTCCTTTAAGTAAAACATCCGCACCAATTTCTATACCGCGCAAACTCGCTGCCGAATCGGTGGTAAAAAAAGGATTGCCTGTACCGCCACAAAAAATAACGACGGTATCATGGCGCAGATGGTAATCTGCTTTGCGTATATCCATAGGATCAACTAAGCCGGTCATGGTAATAGCAGACATCACACGGGTTTCTGCACCCGCGCGTTCCATGGCATCACGTAACGCCAAGGCATTCATGGTGGTGGCTAACATACCCATGTGATCGCCCGTGACTCGTCCTAGGCCTACTTTAGCCAAAGCCTCACCACGGAATAGATTACCACCACCGACTACCAAGCCCACTTCTATACCCAAGTTGGCAATTTCAGTGACTTCGCTGGCAATACGATCTAAAACCACGGGATCAATTCCAAACTGAGAATGTCCCATTAATACTTCGCCGCTCATTTTTAGCATGATGCGACTATATTTAGGTTTTTCACGATTGCCAAACATAATGACTCCTACCCTTTAACTTGTGCCATCACTTCACTAGCAAAATCCACCACTTGTTTTTCTACCCCTTCACCGACTTCAAAACGCACGAAGCTCTCGACCTCGGCCTTTTGCGCGGTTAATACTTTGTGTACAGGTACATTTTGATCTTTAACGAAAGGTTGTCCTAAAAGACTGACTTCGTCTAAGTACTTTTTAATGCGTCCATCGACCATCTTGGCAACGATGTCTGCTGGTTTGCCGCTTTCAGCCGCTTGTACAGTGTAAATCTCGCGTTCTTTTGCTATAAGTTCCGCTGAAATTTGTTCAGGAGATACCACTAAAGGTTGTAAGGCGGCTACATGCATCGCCAAATCTTTAGCTAAGGACATCTCGCCACTTTTCATCGCCACCAACACACCAATGCGGTTGCCGTGATTATAAGCACCTATCAAACCGTGGCTATTCACCAAAGCGATACGACGAATATTGATATTTTCGCCTAGCTTTGCAATTAACGCTTGTCGTTTTGCTTCTACGTTTAGATTTTCAGCAGCATCAAATATAATATCATTCAATTGCTTACTGTCATGTGCATTATTTTGCAGTGCCAATTCCGCCACTTTTTGTGTAAATTGGATAAAATCTTCAGCACGGGCCACAAAATCGGTTTCACAATTGACTTCAACCAACACTGCTTTACGATGATCGGCACTCACAGCAAAAGCAACCAAGCCTTCTGCAGCAATGCGATCGCCTTTTTTAGCAGCTTTAATGGCGCCTTTTTCACGCAATAGCTGAATAGCCGCTTCTATATCGCCGGCCGTTTCTTTCAAAACATTTTTACAATCCATCATGGCAGCGCCAGTGCGCTCCCGTAATTCTTTGACTAAACTTGCAGTTATTTCCATCTTTTTATGCCCCTTCTTTATCGTTTGCAGCCGTTGGTAAGGGTTCTACTACCACATCTGCTACTACTTTATCATTCACTGCGGCTACTATAGAGGGTGTAGAAACTGCTTTAGCATCTAAGATAACATCTGCAACCGTTTTAGTATAAAAACGAATGGCACGACTGGCATCGTCATTGCCTGGAATAACATAATCTATGCCATCTGGGGAATGGTTGGTATCAACCACACCTATGACTGGAATGCCTAAGCGTTGTGCTTCGGTAATAGCAATTTTTTCATTGCCTACGTCGATAACAAACAGCGCATCCGGTAAACCACCCATATCTTTAATACCGCCTATACCGCGTTCCAATTTATCCATTTCGCGTTGGAATTGCAGAGCTTCTTTCTTGGTAAAGTATTCGAAAGAACCATCTTGCTTCATCTTTTCCAATTCACGATAACGCTTAATCAGTTGTCGCATGGTTTTATAATTGGTGAGCATGCCACCTAACCAGCGATAATCTACATAGGGCATACCACAACGTGTAGCTTCTTCTTTAACGGCAGCTTGTGCGGAATATTTAGTACCTACAAATAAAATTTTGCCACGGTTGCTGACTTTAGATGAGATAAAGTTCAAAGCATCGTTAAACAATGGCAATGTTTTTTCTAGGTTAATAATATGAACCTTATTATGTACGCCATAAATATAGGCTTCCATTTTAGGGTTCCAATAGCGTTTTTGGTGACCATAATGGACGCCAGCAGCTAACATATCTTTCATGTTGATCATTACATTTCTCCTCGGGGGGTTATTGCCTCCACGCACCCGCACGACGAACCTTGTGTTCTTCGCCTTTCAGCGCAGAGCAAGGCACCCCGCCGTACGTTATGGTACGTGTGTGAATTTTACCGATTTGCATGTTTCGGCAGGACTTTATATCATACTGTATAATTAAACTCAACTGGGTAAAGAATGAACACTCTAATAAAAACGCCTGAAGCAATTGAAAAAATGCGGGTTTCGGCACGTTTGGCCGCCGAAGCCCTAGAAATGATAACACCTTATGTCAAACCCGGAGTGACTACGGATGAGCTCAATCAAATTTGTCACGATTATATCGTCAATGAACAACAGGCTTTCCCCTCTTCTCTAGGCTATAACGGCTTCCCAAAATCTATGTGCACATCAATTAATCATGTTGTGTGTCATGGTATTCCCAGCGATCGCGTCCTAAAAAGCGGTGATATCCTAAATATAGACATTACCGTGTTAAAAGATGGTTATCATGGCGATACCAGTAAAATGTTTTTAATCGGCAAAGTCAGTGTCATGGCAGAGCGTTTAGTGCGTGTGACTCAAGAATGCCTCTATCACGGCATTGCCATCGTTAAACCTGGATGCACTATAGGCGATATAGGCGCTGCTATTCAGCAACACGCTCACGCGCACCGTTTCTCGGTAGTACGCGAATACTGTGGCCACGGCATAGGACAAGATATGCATGAAGATCCACAAATTTTACATTATGGGGTCGCTGGCCAGGGCATGGTATTACAAGAAGGCATGACCTTTACCATAGAGCCCATGATCAATGCGGGCAAAGCAGGCGTTAAACTGTTAAGCGATGATTGGACCGTAGTGACTAAAGATCACAGCCTATCGGCACAATGGGAACACATTGTTTTGGTCACCAAAGACGGCCATGAAGTGTTGACCCGACGCAGCGAAGAGCCCCCGCTTTAATGATGCATGATAACTTGATCATTTTATTGGATCCGCAAAAAATAACGCATTTATTGGCTAATGAAGCAGTTCAAATTGAAGTTTTCAAAAAAGTAGAGTCTACTCAATATCTTAAAAAATACATGCAGCAAGATAAAGACATTCAAGTCTGTATCGCCGAAATGCAAAGCCTAGGGCGAGGTCGTTTAAACAGACAATGGCATTCTCCTTTTGGGCAAAATATTTATTTATCGCTACTCTACCCCTTTCAAAAAGACATCAGTGCATTATCTGGCTTAAGTTTAGTGGTCGGTCTAGCACTCTGTCATGCCATCGAAACCGTTATTGGGCAGAAAGAAAAAATGAAGATCAAATGGCCCAATGATATGGTCGTTGCAGCTCAAAAAATAGCGGGCATATTGATAGAAATCCAGGCTGAGTCTAATGGTTTTTGCCAAGCTATTATAGGCATAGGCGTCAATGTAAACATGCAAGAAGCAGAGGATGACAAAATAACGCAAGCTTGGTCATCGTTACAACAATTAAGTGGCGTTTACATTGATCGTAATGCAGTTTGCGCCGAGCTAATTCGCCAACTTCTATCCTATCTAGAGCGATTTTCTAGCTCAGGCTTAAACACTTTCATAGAAGAATGGCAACAGCGCGATATGCTCTATCTGCAATCTGTCACACTAATTTCAGGCAATCAAGAACATAGCGGCATAGGTCATGGCATAGACACACACGGCCATTTATGTTTAAAAATGGCCGACGGCAGTGTACAGAGCTTTTCGTCTGGGGATACGACGTTGAAGAAGGAATGATAACATAACCGCATTAAAATACACTTTTATGATAGAATAGTGTATTACAATACTCGTTTGATCATAAATAGTCCTGCTTTATAGCAAAATGTGTGCTATAATACACCTATGAAAACATCGAAAGACAACTCTACATTAAACCCGTTGCTGTCCAAAGAGCTACACGATTTGGGACAATGGTTGCGCCTGCTGCGTTTAAAGCGGCATATCACCATTATTGGTATGTGTGAGCGAATAGGGGTAAAGAATCCCCGTACTGTCAGCAAAATTGAGAAAGGCGACGCTACGGTCTCTCTGGGCACTTTTATTGCCTATCTGAATGTCTTGGGTCTGGCAGATCACGTTTCAACTCGGATTTTAGGGGATTACATTCATGCCCTGTCTATAGAAAAAAAGCGGCCCGTTTTTAGTGACAAGGAAATAGATTTTTAATGAAGACGGTGGTAGTTTATATTTATTTA
This sequence comes from Gammaproteobacteria bacterium, assembly GCA_044369355.1. Lineage (GTDB taxonomy): Bacteria > Pseudomonadota > Gammaproteobacteria > UBA1113 > UBA1113 > VFKP01. The sequence continues at coordinate 7,009 of JBIPMB010000018.1, forward strand.
GATAACGAGTTCGTCCCTGCGGGTCTCCTAGACTTTGAAAATCAAGGTCGCTATTCTCATTCCATATTTCGCTATGGTAAGAAATATTTAAAACGCAGTAATGCCATCAGCCTAGATCCAGTACAACTACCCTTGCTGTCCAAAGAATTTGTCACTGAACCCGGCTTTGATATTTTCAATGGCCTTCGCGATGCAGGACCCGATCGCTGGGGACGCTATTTGTTGGATAAGAAAGAGCGACATGCCTTAGATGAATTGGACTATATCACCATGGTCAGTGCCGACCGTAGCGGCGCGCTGGCTTTTGCAGATCATACTGAAGGTATCACTACACCTATAGCACACCGTTTAGATTTGAAACTGTGCGTGGAGGCTGCTGAGCAAGCTTTAAGTGGTGAGAATACTCCGGCTTTAGAGGCCTATTTAAACTACGGCCCTTCTTTGGGCGGCGCTCGACCTAAAGCCACCGTACTATGGAATAACAAAGCTTATGTCGCTAAATTCACTTTGTCACTGGACAAGAAAAATGAAGCTCTGATTGAATATGCAACTATGTCCTTGGCCAAGCATTGTGGCTTAAATGTCCCACCCATCGACAAAGCACAAGTATCGGGTCGAGATGTTTTTCTAATTGAGCGCTTTGATCGTGTATTACATAACGACGTCGAACGACCTATTCCTTTTATGTCTGGATTAACTGCAACAGGTTTGCATGAACAAGACTATACTCAATGGAGTTATCTGTCTTTGTGCAATGCCATTAATAAGTTTAGCAACGACCCCAGTAGAGACAAATTAGAATTATTCAAACGCATGGTTTTTAGTATTTTAGTCTTTAATAACGACGATCACATGCGCAATCATGGTTTCATTTATGTAGGTAATCAGCAATGGGCGCTGTCACCACTATATGATGTAGTACCAGGAATAATCAATTCAGATGTATACATGCTGGCAATGAATATGGGTGACAAAGGTAAAGAAGCCAGTTTAGAGAATGCCTTATCAGCTGCCCGCTATTTTAATATCAACGACAATAAGGCTAAACAGATTATTTCTGAATTGACGAACGTTGTGAAACATTGGGAACAACGCTATAAAGAATGCGGCGTTAGCGAACAAGATACCAATAAATTGCGTCATTCGCTGTCTAGGTTTTAAATGGCATTACTCTAATTGATTTGAAAGATATCATGGTGCAAATCTTAGAAGATTTTCAATAATCAGGCGTTTTTTATATTACTGTTCTACATTTTGTAACTTATTGAAAGTATTAAGATTTTAATAAATAATATAAAAACTTGCTATTTTACGAAATGGAGCTATACTCTGATAGTGTTCTTTTTTGTAAAAATTTCAATACAAGGAGTATTAAAATGAAATCAAATGACAATAACAAGGAAAATAACCCGAGAAATCCTCAGGGCCATCAACCACACGGAGCTCCCGCAGGGCAACAACAACAACAACCACAGCAATCACAGCAACAACAAGTGAAAAAAGACGATCGCTCGAACCCGAGCAATCCTAGTAAATCACCTATGAACCCACAAGGAAATCCACAAAAACCTGGAAATAATCCTCAGGGCAGCAGAGATGATAGAACTGCTAGAGATGATAGAACTTCTAGAGATTAGAATAATGTCTGCATCTACATCTGTTATCAGCATTCAATTCAATTGGATGCTGATAGCGGGTGTTTTGTAATGTTTTAATACATAAAATGGGCTTTTTAGTTACTTGTCAGCTTCTTTGCTAGACTCTCTAAATACCACAAGCCTAAAGACATAAATTTGATATTCCACCCAAAAAATCTATACTCAGATCAAGCAGTTTGTGATTATTTTATATTTAAATATTGTAGTTCTGTAGAACTTAGACCTTCTGTAGGGTTATGGGATGTTTAAAATTAAGGTGGAGAGGTAATGCTAAAAGAACAGAAAAAAATAGAAGAATGTACTTCTTTTCTCAAACAGATATCTTTATTTTCAAAATGCACACCAGCAGAATTGCTGGAGCTCGCTTCTTTATTTAAACCAATCCATTATAAAGAACATGATATTATCGTTCAACAAGGCCAGAACCTCGATACCTTATTTCTTATAGCCTCGGGTTATGTTGAAGTTTCAAGGCAGGAAACCATAGGCAAAAAAATTCAAACAGAAATTTTAGCGACCTTATCTGAAGGTGATCCCATTGGTTTTGACTCTCTAGGTTTTTTTTCTAAAACAGGTGTGCGCACCGCTACTCTAACAGCTTTGAGTGAAGTCAAAGCCTTTAAGTTAGATCTAAGTGATTTTAGCCGTTTCCTAAACAAACATCCTCAGTCCATGTCTAATCTTAAAGCTGAAGCAGATGTGATAATCCATCATCACTTTATCAAACAGCTGACCATTTTTTCTAAAACCAGCCCGGAGCTCCTACAAAAAGTGGCAATGCAAGCCATAGAGTTTGAAGTTCCTGAAAAAAACATTTTCTTTTCCCAAGGAGATGAAGCCGATTATTGCTATTTTTTACTTGAAGGTGAAGCAGAAGTACTAACTAAAAACAACGCTGGCTTTGATACCCCCGTAGCGACACTTAAGACTGGAGATATATTTGGAGAATTAGGGTTAATAGTCGATGCCAAACGTAATGCAACGGTTAAAAGTAAAAGTAGATGCCGTCTATTAAAAATAGATTCTAACTCATTCCATGAACTAGTGGCGGATGCCGCAACAAAAGATTTTGACCTTATCACTCAAGTGATTATGTCAAAAACCAGACCTGAAAGAGTTCCAGATATCACAGTTCATGAACGCGTGAATCCAGGCAAAGAAACAACCTATATTTTAAAGAACTTAAACAATGGTAAGTATTTTATGTTGTCTGAACAGACGCTATTCTTGTGGAATTTGTTGGATGCCAGTCACACCATTCAAGATCTTGCTTTTGAGTTTTTACTTAAATATAAAGAGTTAGCAGAAGATGAAATAGGGGCTTTCGTCTTAAGCTTAATGAACAATGGCTTTGTAAAAATGCCCGCTTTAAATCGTTTTCTTAATCCTCCCCAACCTTCAGCAGGGCGAGTTTGGTTTGATAACCTATGTAAGCTTTTAACTTGGCAGCATTCAATAAAAAATGTAGATGTACGAGTTACTCAAATTTACCAGAATTTTGGGTATCTATTTTATAAGAAAGCTAGCCTTTATATAATGGCTTTCATTGCGATCTTAGGGTTTATCTCCTTCGTTCTTTTTCTAAATCATGCGGAAACGCTTATTGCTGCAACGCCTCATGCCTGGATACTCCTTATTCTCATTATACCAGCAAATATCTTAATCATACCAGCGCATGAATTAGCACATGCGCTGACTACAAAACATTATGGTTATGCAGTGAATCGCTTAGGGATTGGCTGGTATTGGGTAGGCCCTATTGCCTTTGCCGATACCTCAGAAATGTGGTTAGGCACAAAAAAACAACGTATTACGGTTAATATTGCTGGCATCTACATTAACATAGTGATTTCAGGACTGCTGACTTTTCTTGCTTATCTTATTCCTGAGCCTACTGTTGCAGCATTCCTATGGCTCTTGGCTTTTTCAAGTTATTTACTCGCCTTTTACAACTTAGACACGATCATTGAGTTAGATGGTTATTATGTGCTAATGGATGCATTAGATAGGCCTAATCTTCGCAAAGATGCCACACTGTGGTTAATTCGAGATCTTAAGAAAACCTTCACTTCAAAAGCACACTTTAAACAATATCTTCCAGAAATGACTTATTGGGTGGTAACTCTAGGCTTTGTTGTATTAGCCACGGGACTTGTGTATGTCACTCAGGTTTATATCTTTCAGAACATGATACCGGAAACGATTGGGAAATTTCCGACTCATGACTGTCGTTGGGTTTTATCGTTCATATTCATCAGTTTATCTTTTGTTAATCTTTATTCAAGAATAAAAGATGAAGCAAGAAAAGAGAAAGAATATGAGCGCACAGATCTATCTGATTGAAAATAAATGAATATTGTTTTTAAAGCGTTGCAAAGCAAAGAATCTTATTATTTTGCAACTCATTAAAAGTGACTGATATTTACCGCCCGATGAATGCGAGTTGCAAACAGGGGAACTTGACGTTTCTCTAAATATAGCTATAATTATAGTGGATTCTTTGTAAAAATTTCAAAATCAGGAGTATTAAAATGTTAACACCTAGTCAAATCAAAACTTTAGAAGATGCAGAAAAACGCATTAAAAATTTATTAAGTGAAATTGAACAATGTAAAAAAGGAAGTTTAAAATTCGAGGTATTAGCTGATAGAATTTCTAAGATGACCAGTAGCTGGTAGCCATAAAACTTAGTTATACAGCAGCACCCAATCTTGGTGCCCGATGTTTGTTGGACACCGGAATTGGGTGTTTTTTTTATGTTGTCATAAAATTCAATAGACGCTACCCTACATTCCATTAGGATAAGTTTCAAAATCTATAATCCCACTCCTGCGTATACTTTGAAATGCTTTGGCGTATTCTTCTAATACTTTAACCGAATAGGCTAAGCGTTCACGAATGCACGTATCGTCTTCATTAGCACTATCGGGCGTATTGAGAACTTGTTCTACGTGCTGCACAATGACATGATCAGGAATATAACAAACTCGACTATTTTTATAACTGCTCATTCGTAATTCGGCAATGGGATAAGATCCCCCCATTCCAGCCGACACAGTGACTAACAAAGCAGGCTTGTGCGCTAATTCTTTATCGCAGATTACAAATAAATTTTTCATGGCGGGTGGTACCATGCCATTCCATTCTGGAACTACAAAAATAAAAGCATCGGCTTGATTTAATTCTTTGGAAAAGATTTCATTTTTAGCCGCAAACTGCTCTTGCATGCTTTCAAAGACATCGTTGTCCCATAGTTTAGGCAATAAATCTTTAACACTGTGTATAGAATGTTTAGCGGTCACTAAACTACTGACATATTGTCCTACTTTAGCTGATTGTGCGTTTTGGCGTGAACTACCAACGATAATCGATATAAACATAATCTTTCCTTTTTAAGGATATAGTAATATTTAATACTCTACCACAACCATACGCACTTAAAAAGCCTCTACAACCTCTATCCCCTGCTCCTGCAATTGGCGCACTTGCTCCGCATTGCTGGACAATAATCTTATCGTTTTCACATCCATTATTGTTAGCATTTGTGCTGCTGCTTTATAATTACGTACATCAGGATATAACATATCGCAGCAACTATCTTGCGCTAAGTACAGTAAAATACCGCTATTATTATTAAAATATTGAATGGATTCCCACAGTTTATCACCACAAATGCAGGATTCCGATTCCAATGCACCACTCTTAAAACAACCATGATGCATGGCCACTAGGGGCCTTTCCTCAAGGGTGGCTTGTTTAAAAGAAAGTGCCACATGTTCTTTATATGAACACAATCCTTCAAAACTATAAAAATGGCATTCGCCATTGATTAGAGGAATACGCACTTTGGTTTTGATTTTAGGGATGGACAAATGCGACAGTTGTCTAGTTTTTCGTTTAACATAAACCATAATTATTATCTCCTGCACGATAAGCTATTCATTAAAAAAAGTTTAGGGGATAATTTATTAAGTAGACAATACATTAAATGTTGAGTGCTGTCAATAACTTATAACGCTTATTCAACGCTATTCACGTCCCTACCTATATATTGGTATAATGCTGCCTTGTCTCTATACCCATGGACTTTTTGGATAATAGTGTTTAATTTAACCGCAAAACGCAGCCATCACCGCAAAAAGTACCATGCATATAGGTATTTGTTATTGAGCGTCTTGCTATCACTGTCTAATATTGTACAAGCAACCCCCACATTATTTGCTTTTACCGTTTCTGGCGTGAAAGAGTCTGTTCTAGAAAATGTACAAAAAAGCGTAGACAGTTTGCCTAGACGTTTGCCAGATAACGCCAGCGAGCCTGAAGTCGCGGCCATATTTGATGAAATTAGCGATACAGTGAAAAAGGCCTTAGCGCCTTATGGTTATTTTACACCCACCGTTACCATCCAAAAACGGCAAACTAAAAAAAATGAATGGTCTGTTGCTATCAGTATACAGCCCGGGCCACAGACGTATGTCAATAATGTATACATTGCTGTCACAGGGCCTGGAGAGAAAGATAAGACTTTACAGCAAGCCCTCAGTAATTTACCCTTGAAAAAAGGCATGCCTCTGAATACAGATCTATATGAACAAAGCAAAAAGAAATTTGCAGCCCTTGCCAATACTGCAGGTTATATGTCGCCCACATTTACAGCGCATGAAATTACGGTGAATAAGACAACGCATCTAGCCGACATCAATTTAGTCTTTGATACCGGACCTCAATACTATTTCGGCGCTGTGAAATTTAATCAGCGCTATTATGACAATGCCTTCTTAGAGCGTTTCCCACAATTTAAAGAAGGCGATACGTATTCGCCCACAGCCGTATTGAAGTTACAGGAAGGCTTGGCCGGAACGTCTTACTTTAGTACCATCAATGTGAATCCTCAACAAACCACAGACAGTACCGATATCCCTATTTGGGTCGATTTAACCCCTAGTAAAGCCCAAGCTTATAACTTCGGTGTGGGTTATGGTACAGATACAGGGCCACGATTAACTGCTTCATGGGATCAACGTCATGTAACCGATACCGGCCAATATTTTAAAGCCTTTATCCAATTATCCACCGTACAAAGCACAGTCGATCTACGGTATATTATTCCAGGCAAAGATCCGGCCAATGAGCAATACTATATAGGCGCCAGCTATCAGCAACAATCCCCTAATAGCAATAAAGGCGAAACAGAAAAATTTACGGTAGGCAAACAACAGTTATGGGGTACCTGGACTACCAGTGCCAGTTTGAACCTACAACACGACCACTATACCTTATTGGGAGATCCCTATCGAAATACTTCTATGCTCTTGCCCAGTATTACTTTATATAAAACCAGCTATGATGATGTGGTTTTCCCACGGAACGGTTATAGTATTAATCTAACTATGCGTGGCGCCAGCACAGTCACCTATTCAGATACTAATTTCGTGCAGGCAGAATTTGCACCTAAATTGATTTTAAGCCCTTTTGATTTTAGCCGTATCATCTTACGTTCCGATCTGGGTTATACGGCCGTTGCCGATCCTGCCACCATTCCATTATCGCTACAATATTTTGCCGGTGGTAGTGACAGTATACGTGGTTATGATTACGAGCAAATTGGTCCGGGTCGTTATTTATACGTAGGCAGCGTTGAATATCAACAACATGTTTATAAACAATGGTGGGGTACTACTTTTATCGACGCTGGTAATGTAGTCAATAATTTTGGCAATCCACAATTCAACGTCAATGGCGTGCAGCAACCCAATGCCGATTTAGCACAAATGATCAACAGAAGCGTGGGCGTAGGTGTCATGTATGCTTCTCCTGTAGGCCCTATTGAATTGACAGTGGCAAAACCGATTGGAAACAATTCCGGTAATGGATTCTCTGTTCAATTTATAATGGGGGGGAATATCTAATGAAATGGATATTTAGCCTGCTGCGTGCTCTACGAGTAGTCCTCATGTTGTTGTTGTTAGGACTCACAGTACTTATCTATGTGATACTGGAAACTCCGTATGGCTTAAAGCTGGTGAATACCTTTTTACCCCTGATCTTACCGTTTACTTTAGAAATCGATGCACCGCGCGGAGCATTATTAGACAACTTATACGCAGATAAAGTCGTGTATCGCGATAATGTGGTTGAAGTAACGGTTATAAATCCCTCGTTGCGCTTAGACGCTGTACGTTTACTTGCCGGTGAAATTAAAGTCGATAATGTCATCGCCGACGATGTTAGCGTCATTCTATTGGAAAATGGTCAGCGCAGTACCTTGACACGCACCAAACTATTAGAAGACTTAACACTACCCTTTTCGCTTAAATTAACCAATAGCTCGTTTAAACACTTACTCGTGGGCGAACATGATCAAAAACCGTGGGTAGATGTACAACAAGCCAACGTATCGGCTTTGATGAATGGCGAGCCGCGCTTTACCTTAAATGCTGAATGGAATGAAGGACAACTGCATCTTATCCCCGATGTGCCCTTGCACAGTGTCAATGGCCAGTTCAGCATCGATGGCAAACTGCCTCATTACAGCACTGCTTTTAATTCACAATTACAATTTGGTACTCAAAAAAATACGGTGGTAGCCTTAATAGGCCAGGGTGATTTTAGCGGTTTAAACTTAAGCACAGTACATTTACGTCAAACAAAAGATATTGTAGCTGCACCTATGCAAGTTACTTGGTTACCGCATTTCCAATGGACCATTCCCAGCGTAACGGGAAAAATTCACGACTACCCTGTGAGTGGCCATATTGCCATGCATAGTGATAATGATCATTGGCAGATTGATGACAGCGAAATTAAAGTACGCGATGCCTCGTTGCAATTGAATGGAAAATACCAACAACAAGCACAATTCAATTTTAAACTGGCTGTTCCGCATATGGAAACTTTAGTCGCAGGCAGCAAAGGCCATCTTTTTGCTAATGGCGAATGGACCGGCACTGCAGCCAGTCCACACATAGATGCCACCATCAATGCAGGAGATGTATTTATAGATCAAAGTTTATCGCTACAACGTTTGCAGGGACGCTTACAAGCAAGATCCGCTTACCCATTAGATACAGATAATTACTGGTCACAATTTGAATTCACGACTGAACTCCTTACCAATAAAATCACTATAGGCACAGAAAGTTTAGATGCAGCCAATATGCGGTTTCAGGGATCATTCGATCCGGCACGCGCCGCCACATTGCATGCCGAAGTCAAAAACTTACATGTAAACAACTCTCCCATAGAATCACTCAGTCTAGATGTCAGTAATAAAAATGCCAGCCAAAAAGCCAATATGGCACTCACCTGGGGCAGTAAAAAATTAACGGCAGCTTTAAGCGGACAATATCAAAATCAAGTTTGGCAAGGTGCCTTGGATAATTTTCAAACCAATTTTAATGTGCGCTTACAGAAAAAGAATTCTATTGTAATCAGCAATAATGAATTGCAAATTAATACCACTTGTTTCAACATGAATAAAGCCATGCTATGCGGTGATGTGAATTGGCAGAAAGAAAAAAGTCTAAATGCCAAAATGAATGGTAAAAATATCCCCATTAATATCATTACTCAATTTTTCTTGCCTAACCAAAAAGTAGACGGTACTTTTTCGGTAGATGCTAACGTCTTAGGGGATGGCCATTACATTCGAAGTGGTGACTTTCATTTTTCTTTATCCGATGGCAAAGTGATAGCGGACAGCGACGACAAGCCCATCACTTTACCCTTTCGCGCCAGCCATATCGATGTAAGCCTTTCTCAAAAGGGGTTATCGGCGGATGGCGATTTAAATATGTTAGACCAACCACCTATACGTTGGCAGTTATTATCACCTAAACTTAATCTAAGTGATTCCAATTGGGCTAATAATTCTATCAGCGGCTATTTACAATTTAGCACTAGACAATTGGGCTTGCTCGCCAATGCCTATCCACAATTAAAAAACTTAAAAGGATTGCTATCAGCCGATATGAAGATCAGCGGTACTCTGGCGAAGCCACAATTTCTAGGAAACGTACAACTGAAAGAAGGACTGTTGGATGTACCCGCCTTAGGTTTACATCTAACATCTGTAGAATTTAGCGCGCAAGCTCAAAATAATAAAATTACCTATAATGGCCGTATCAATACCAATCCAGGAATATTGACTCTACAAGGATATACCGATTTAAATCCAGGCAGTCGTAAAACTGAATTGCAAATCAATGGCAATGCGATTACCGCCATGAATACTTCAGAATATCAAATCAGTGCTTCACCACAGTTACATTTAACTTGGTTGAATGAATTATTAACGGTAGAAGGTCAAATCACTATTCCTAATGCAAAAATAAGCCCCATCGATTTAGGCGATACGGTTACTCTCTCCAATGATGTTGTCTTTGTAACGGGTAAAGAAAAGAATAAAAAAACACGCTTACCCATACGTACCCATGTTAAAATCATTTTGGGCGATAAAGTTTATCTGAATGTGAAAGGTTTAACAGCACGCTTAACGGGGAGCGTCGCTGTACAAGAAAATGAAAATAGCTCACAAACAACCGGTATCGGACAAATTGATATGGTCGATGGCCGTTATAAAGCGCGCGGTGAAAATTTAACGGTACGCACGGGCCGTGCTATTTTTACCGGTGGCTCAGTGACTAACCCTGCTCTGCATGCAGAAGTGACGCGTATAGTCAGTACTTATATAACGCCAAATAATATCAATGGTTCAGGAGACAAAAATCCATCCGCCTATAGTGGCGCGTTGCAAAGCGATGTGCTCTTTGGCGCCCGTATTACTGGCACGGTGGATGTGCCCGTTGTTACTTTCTTCTCTGAGCCTACGGGTTTTACACAATCGCAAATTCTGTCTTATTTGATATTGGGTAAAGGAGAATCCTCTGGTTCTGATTTTGACACGACTTTATTATTAAGCGCCGTCTCATTCTTAGATATAGGCGGCAAAGAAACGGCCGCAACCAAGAGTGGTTTGCAAAAAGAATTAGGCTTAGATGAGATAGATGTGCAATCGCAGCAAGAATATGACACTCAAAGCCAATCGTTGGTGGACAATACTTCGTTGGTATTAGGTAAAGCCTTATCACCTAAACTATTCGTAGATTACAGCATAGGATTGATTGAACCTATTAACATTCTGCGCATACGCTATCAGCTGTCTAAGCACTTTATCCTGCGTTCGGAGTCTAATATGAATGCGCAAGGTATAGATGTGTTTTATAGTATTGAGCGGTAATCACTCATCCTGCGGATCAACTACAAAAATACCCGGTGCGTTCCGTAGGTATTCTTTGTAATCCATGCCGTAGCCGAATATATAGCGATCTTCTACTTGCAAACCATAGAAGTCCGCCTTTTCTAAACCGCCAGGCTCACGCACATGTTCTTTATCGACCAACACGGCCGTTAATACTTTGGCAGCACCTTGTTCTTTACAATAATCAACGATAGCCGCTAAGGTTAAGCCGCTATCCAAAATGTCATCGACAATGAGAACTGTTCTGTCTTTAATTTCAAAACTAGGGCTTGCCTTCCATTGTAAATTGCCGCCCTTAATTTCACCACGATAACGTGTAGCATGTACATAATGTAATTCTAAAGGAAAATCCAAGCGCAATAATAAACTACCCATAGGCACTAAGCCGCCGATCATAACGCACAATAAAACCGGATTCTCATTAGCTATGGCTTCATGAATCTCGGTGGCCATGCTATCTATAGCCAATTCAACTTCTTCTCGCCTATATAGACAAGTGGCGCGTTGATAAACTGCTTTGATATTTTCTGGTAACATAGTATTCATCCTATTTTTTATACTCTTCGCATTTGATTCTTAGGCTTTGTTGCCTTCGCCTAAAAATAAACTGCTATGAGTGTAATTGTTTAATACTTTCGCTACGATCAAACGTAGCATCTACTGTAACTGCCTCTATACATTCTTGAATACCTGGATGATCGTTACATAATAACACTAAATCGCAACCCGCGTTCAAGGCGCTGTGTAAGCGTTGTGAATAAGTGCCCATTCCTACTGCTCCGCCCATGCCTAAATCATCACTGATGATAACGCCTTTAAATTGACATTGCTGGCGTAAAATATCTTGCATCCAAATGGAAGAAAAACCAGCGGGTTTATCATCTACTTGCGGAAAAACGATGTGTGCAGGCATTATTGCATCTAGAGCGTCTTCTTTTATCAATCGCATAAAGGGGATTAAATCATCTGCAGCCACTTGAGCATAACTGCGATTATCCACTGGCAAACCATCGTGCGAATCTACAGTCACATCGCCATGTCCTGGAAAATGCTTACCACAGGTTTTCATACCAGCCCTATGCACGCCATCACACCAGGCTTTGGCCATAACGGTCACAATATCCACATTTCGATTAAAACTTCTATCACCAATTAGGCTTAATTTATTTTTATTTAAATCGATAACCGGTGCAAAACTCATATCGACACCTACGGCTAATAATTCTTGTGCCATGCAAAAACCCCATTCATTGGTTTGTTGCAGGGCTGCTGCAGAGTCATTTTCATAAAGAGCACCTAGTTGTCCTAAATTAGGCAAGCGCGTAAAGCCATTGATAAACCGTTGTACTCGCCCGCCTTCGTGGTCTACTGACACCCACAACGCAGGTGACCGTAAAGCTTTAATTTCAGCAACCAAAGCACGCAGTTGTGCCACATCGTTATAGTTGCGTGCAAACAAGATGACTCCGCCAATGAGGGGCTGTTGCAATAGTATTTTGTCTTCGTAGGTCAGCATTTGTCCTTTGATGCCTACAATTAAAGGTCCTAACATTATTTTTTGTCCTTACCGGGATCTATGTAAATATTACTGGATAAAGGCGTAATTTTATTTACGGGTTGCGCGCGTGCGGTGATTTTACCACTAGCAGCTTTTTCAACCTCATCGATACGCAACACGGTATGCATGGGGATATAGGTTCTTTTGACCCCCCTGAATTGTTCCTTTAAACGTTCTTCGCTGGGATCGACAACAATGCTGGTGGTTTCACCAAAGACTAGATTTTCTACAATAATAAAGCCAAACATATCCGATTCGGCCACGTTTTTGGCATACATTTCAACCACGTTGTCATTTTGTATAAAAGTAATCTTATATAGTATTGCGTTTGTTTTACTCATTTAGTACCTTAAATTGTTTTAGTTTATCAGGGTTACCAAACACCCTTCTTCGACCACATCAAAAAGATCGATTATATCTAAATTACGCATGCGGATACAGCCCTTAGAGCCAGGTTGTCCAATAACTGTACTATCTGGCGTGCCGTGTATATAAATATGCCGGTTGCGCGTATCACGCTGCCCAAAACGGTTGTAGCCGGGCTCTAATCCCATCAACCATAAGATACGCGTTAATATCCAATCTCGTCCGGGTTCCGCTGCTTCTAATTGCGGCGTATAGATTTCTCCCGTAGCGCATCTATACACAAAAACGGTGTTAATGGGCGCATCGATACCAATTTTGCGATAAATCATGTGACGACCTAAGGGTGTTTGCTCACTACCCATCTCTTGCCCTATACCATTTTTGCCACTGGAAATGCTGTAATGTGCTAAGCACGCCTTACCTTCGTGCAATTCTAAGGTCTGTGAATTTAAATTGATTATAATCTCTTTGCGCATGTATTTTTCCAAAAGGTACTATATACTGTAATCATTGTCAGTTCATAAGGATCATACCATGAAATCAATTCTTGTTTTATATTACAGCCGCTTTGGTGCTACTAAAACCTTAGCCCAGCTAATTGCCCGCGGCATCAGCGAAATAGACGGCGTAGAAGCGACCATTCGCACGGTCCCTAAAGTCGATGTCACTACTACGCAAATAGAACCCTCTATTCCAGAAGAAGGCGCGCCTTTTGTAACTTTAGACGACTTACGACGCTGTGATGGCTTAGCCCTAGGCAGCCCTACTCGTTTTGGTAATATGGCCGCTCCGTTAAAACATTTTTTAGACGGTACTAGCGGTTTATGGATGGAAGGCGCCTTAGTAGGCAAACCGGCCATCGTTTTTACTTCGACCAGCACATTACATGGCGGCCAAGAAACCACTCTTTTATCGATGATGTTACCCTTGTTACACCATGGTATGGTGATTGCGGGCATACCCTATACCGAAGCTACTTTGACTGAAACCAAAACCGGCGGCACGCCTTATGGTGTTAGTCATTATGCCGGGGCTAAAAGCGAAAATCCCATCAGCGAACAAGAAAAAATTTTGTGTAGAGCCAGTGGCAAACGCTTGGCACAGTTGGCGCTAAAATTGAGGTCATAATTCGGATAATCACACTTATCCCGCTGGACCATTGAATTATATTCATAGCAATTTAATTTTAGGCGAGGCAGCAAGCTTCAGAGCAAAAGGAGTGTAGTATTCTACATGACTTTTCCGAAGAAGCGCAGCTAACAAGGCCTACAATCAAAGCGCGAAGAGTATATCTTAGTCATGAAAAGGAGGTTTATACTTTGACAAAAAACACTTTTATTGAATTTAATATTGCAGAACATACCGCTAAAGAAGTTACTTTAGAAAATATCACTCTCAATGAACGTAGCGACATAATCTATTGGGTACATTGTGATTTAAATGATACACAATCATTCAAAAAAATCATTCAATTATTGGATCTACCCGACCATGTGGTTGCCTTATGTGATGCTGAGAATAAATTACCTGTTTTTATAGATGACGATGACATGGTAACATTACGTATCGAAGCACCTCTTTCGACAGAGTTACTTCCACAAAATTTTGCCCTAGAAAATTTGATCATTCATCTTAGCCAGCAATTTTGTTTTACAGCCACCACTGTATCTCAACCTGCAATCGAAGATTTCTATAAACATTATTCAAGATTCACTCGCCATGCAAAAACGCCTTGTTTTATTTTATTCTTAATATTAGACAATGCCGTCAATGATTATGCAAAATTATTACTCAATTATGAATGGTTTAACGATGAATTAGATGCAAAAGTAGAAACCGTTGAAGAGAATATTTATCAAAAAGTGATGGATACTAAACAAGAAATTATGAAAATCAAACGCAATGTTACTTCAATTCGAGAAATTTTGATGCGCATATCGGGGCGTAATATTTCGGTTATTTCTGAACAATGCGGTTTATCTTTAAGAAATTTATCCCATCATTCTCACTTGATTATCCATGAAATAGATTCTATCCGTGAAATACTAAATGATCTGTTAAATCAAATTGATAATGCCCTCATGCAAAGATTGAATCAAACGATGAGAGTATTAACCGCGTTTGCTGCTATATTCTTACCTCTCACTTTAATCACTG
>JBIPMB010000080.1:0-9255 GCA_044369355.1 Gammaproteobacteria bacterium
GCGCGGATTATTATTTAAAAACATACATGAGGACTATAAGGTTAGTGCATAATTTATACACCCTTCAGACTCATTTTAGTATTGGAATATACTGAGGTGGATTGATTAACCTTTACAGCAATGACGGGCTACACCGCCACTCTTAACACACTAAAATTTTTTTCTAAAGCCAATAAATATTGTTTTAAATCCAATCCACCTGCAAAACCAGTTAATTGGCCATTAGCGCCTATAACGCGATGACAAGGGATGATGATTGGAATAGGGTTGTAATGATTGGCCATACCTACAGCGCGAGCTTTATTACGATTACCTACTTTTTCTGCTTGCTCGGCATAAGAGCGTGTTTGCCCATAAGGAATATTACACAGCGCTTGCCAGGCTTGCAGCTGAAAATCGGTTCCTTGCAATACCAGTGGCAAATCAAATGAGCGGCGTTTCCCAGAAAAATATTCTTGCAAGGCTTCGATGGTTTTTAGAAAAAGAGGATGGTCTTCATTTTTTTTAAAGGTTTGCAACGCGAGTAGACATTCTTCTGTTTCGTGTTCGTTACCCCATGCAATTCGATGCAAGCCTTTAGACGAAACAAATACAGTTAAAGGCCCTACAGGAGTGGAGATTGTTCCATAGCTGCAATCTAAGGGTAAATGTGAGATCCAATTTTTTCTCATGGGGCCCTCCAAGTAGGTCGAATTTAACTTTGTTATCTTCTCATAATTGAGAAGCTTTGTCATCCTTAATTGCCAAAGATTATCATTGGGTGATACCAATTGATTAAAATCTTGCAATGAGAGTCTTAACGTTTCATTTCCCTGCTAGATTTTTTTGTTCTGTATTAGGCCGTAAAGAGGAACTTGATTGGCTAGACCCTACCGATGGTGGTGTTGTTGGTTTAAAAATACCAACAGAAGTACTTAAAATTGCAATATTTTGACTTGAATATAAAGCTAAATGAGGCGTTATACGCTTCTGTAAGCTATGCCATTTTTCTGGTATTATTTCTTGGGACCGTTTTTGTAACAAATATTTCCCATTAGAAGTCTTTGTGTTACATAACAAGCGTAACCTAATTACACTAACTTTCATTAATAAAACATCAAACTGTTCTAATGGAAAATTTTTATTTGGTGTTTTGAGAAAGCAAATTAGTCGCTGTTGATCTGTTTCAATAGAATCTTGACAAGCCATAAATCTTCTTTGTGCATTGCTCCAATTTTCTTGTACAGGTAGTGGCTGTGAGCTTGAAGAACGTGTTTTTTTAGGAACAGAAGATGGCTGTATCTGTTTAACAGCAAAGGGTGGTTTTGCTGTTCTAGCAACAGGGAATTGTTGTGCTGGTTTGATGGTGGAGAGCGGTTTTATCGCTTTAGCAGTAGAGGATGATTGCACTGACTTTACAGAAGCTATAGGGGGTAATGGTGGAAACAGTAAATGGCAATTTAAAGAAAATGATACTGTTTTCTCTTGTATCGTTGGTAGTCTATTTTTACTTGGCATAGATGTTTGTTCTCTTTCTGCAGAGAGAATAGGAACAAGACTTTGATTTGAAGATGATGAAGCAGTGGGCAAAGGTCTAATTGGAGTGGATTTATTTAATTTCTTCGGTTTTACAAGAGTAGATGATTTCCACGCTGATTTTTTAGCAGAACTTTTTTGATTTGAAGAAGACGACGCATCTAATTTTATGGTTATATTGGATAGTAAGCATTTTAATTTTCCTACTTTCATTTTATATTGAGACATTTGTGATAGAGGCTTTCCAAAAGATGTATTCGCATTCCATAATAGACGTAGTCTGTCCGCACCTATTTCTTTTAGTATAGCATTAAACTTTTTTAGAGATAATTCGTGCTCAGAGCATCTAAGAAAGCAAAGTAATCTTTCCTGATCAACCGTGATAGAAGACTGGCCTGCAGTAAACTTTCTCAACATCTCACGAGATGGTACTTTATGAGATATAAGAGATTTCTGTTTCTTGTTATAAAAATGAATGCGCTGCAAGGAAGAATTTTGTCTTAAACGCAACATAGCCTCTAAATTTTTATTTATATAAGCTTCTAATCTGTCTAGCTTTTCTGGCGTTGTTTTATTGTGCAATATTTGGGATAGAGCTTGTCCGGAAAAGAGACTCGTATTCCATAAAAGTAGTAATCTTTTTATATGAACTTGTTTTAATAAGATATTAAATTCTTTCAATGACAGTTCAGATTCTGAGCTTCTGAGGAAACAAAACAGTCGGATCTGATCAACAAAAATAGCAGATCGGCAGGCAATAAACTTCTTCCGCATTCTAGGTGAAGGTGACGATTTATTGGATTCATAGAATCGCTGCATTTGTGCAGGGCTATTTATATGCTTTTTTGAAATAGATATTGGAACTTGAGTTGATATAATATTTTTTTGCGATAAGAGTTCTATATTTTTAGTTTCATAGACTTTTGGTTTTAACAGTTCTGCTATAGGGCGTAAGGTCTTTTTCAAAAGCAAAGGGTCGTTTATAGAAAATGTAGAAAATCTAAAAACAGTATACTTATAATATTTCTTTAATACCCAATCGCGAAATTGATCTTTTACTCGCAGCCTACCAAGTTTATAATGATGCATGCCATCTGTTTCGAAATTAATTTTCATGGAAGGAATTACTAAATCGAGCGCATAAGGCCCAACTAAATGCTCCTGACTTAATTCTTTTCGATATTGTGGAAGAAGGATGGAATCAATTTGTTTATAAATGGCTTTTTGTGCTAAAGATATGGTTGAGTTATGCTTTGGGGGACATTTTGAAATATAACTATTTATTTTTGATAGGGAAATTTTCATTTTCATTTTTATTTTAAGTTTAATATAAACCAAAGCCTCAAATAATTTGCCAAATGATCTAGCGTTCAGGCTTTGAATAGTATAAGAATCATCTTCAAATGGCTGAATAAGTGTTTGAATAAAATCTTTTTTAATGGGTAAAGCTAAAATAGCAATCGTATTTAATATGCTCACATATAGTTCTATATCTTCATTTTCAGGTAGTTGTATGAACAAAGTGGTATAACATAGTAGCTTCTCATACAATTTTTTAAAGTCTTGATGACAAACATTTAGATCAGGCAGTAAGTTAAAAATAGTATTTAACTGATTTATGCTAAGATCCTTAGAACTTTTTGCTGGGGGAATTAAATTAGATAATCTTTCAAGCAGTAAAACAATGATGGTTTCTATTACATTTTGGCTTCTTCTTCCTTCTTGAATGATAGATAATTTCCCCAAGACGTCTAATACTAAGTTTAAGGATAAGTAACGCCAATTTTCGCGTATTAAATTTTTTATCGCAACCAGGTTCATATGTATAATGTATTTATAACCATATTGATTTTCTACTACTGAACACAGCACAGCTATATGGAGATCCAAATTTTGTTTTTTTTTGACAGTTCTTTTTTCTGTTTGTTTTTTTCTGCGCTCTATTCGCTGAAATGTTTTTATGTTTTCTAATTTTGTGGAAGCAATCTTTTGTATATTTTCTTCTGCTTTTTTTGATGTTTTTAGACTGTTTTTTGTAGGAGTATCTGCAGAAGCCTCATAACCATTCTTGTGCATCCATTTTAGCTGAGTTTGCGCGACTAGATTTCCTTGCTTTGCTACGATTTCAACCAAAAAAAATAATTCTTGTGCTTTTATTGGATCTTTTGCAACACCATTTCCTTCATGATATGCTTTAGCTAAATGGCTCCAAGCTTTTGGATGATTTTCGTCTGCTGCTTTTTGAAAGTATTCAATTGCTTGAGAATATGCTCCTTTCTTATAAAGCCATATTCCTTTTCTAACATAACCGTTTAATACTTTATCAATCCCTGGCATTACATACTCCTATTTTATAAAATCTATTTTGGTATCTTTTTTGATGGGTTATTTATCATGCCATCTTAAGCAAACAGATTATAACATTTTATTAAGTGATGTAAATGATAATTTAAGTTTAATCTGCATTATAGTGAGATGTCGTCGAGCCACTATGTTAATTGGTCAGGCAGTGCCTGATTAAATTCACCATGATGACAATGTTGTGGTTCGTGGAAGCTTCCAGCACTCATTCGGCATCTTCATAGGATATATGACTAAGATATAGGCCGCGTCGAGGATGACATCAACTCTCTTTATTCTGTCTCCCAAGGATTAAATATCTCGATAGGGTATATCTCAAAATCTTTAACATTGCGTGTTACTAATTTTAGATTATGGGTAAAGCTAATGGCTGCAATCAAACTATCCATAGTGGCAACAGGTTTGTTTATCTTCCCGACCATAAAACCCCACTTGTCCGCTACAATGTAATCGAAAGCAATCACTCGGCCACTAAAAAAGTTATTTAAATCATTTTCTAACCATTTTGTTAGATTTTGCTTTTTAGCATCCGTATCGTGTAATTGTTCGATACCTTTTTTAATTTCTGCAATAGAAAACACAGATAGCTATAATAACTGTGATGATGTTTCCTGTAAAAAAATTTTAACACGGTCATTAGGCTTTTTGCGAATGGATTCGCTGATGACATTGGTGTCTAGCAAATATTTCATAGGTCTATATCCCGGGTAGTATCTTTGTTTCGCTTTAAAGATAAACTAATTCCCTTTAAGGGTGACTTTTGCATGAATTGCCAGAAGTTATCGTTAGGTTGTACTAGGAGATTAAAATCTTGCACTGATAATATCACCACTGCTTTTTCACCATGTACACTGATAAATTGCGGTCCTGATAAGGTAGCTTGTTTGACTAATTGGCTTAATTTGGCCTTGGCTTCTTGTAATTGCCAAATGGGGGATGGATGATTTTGCATAATTACCTCATAAAACTAGTCGGACTAGTCTTAATATAGCCTGGGTTCAGAGAAAGAGCAAGGGGCTGAGGGCCTAAATCATAGACTGAAGTGCATTAAAAGCGAGCATTGGCTTCTTTTTAAGCAATACCTTGTTCTTTAATACGCTCTCGCCAATACTCTTCAGCGGTATAACGTTCAGACAAACGTACTTCTAATCTGGGTTGTAGAAAGAGGGGCATTGAGTAACGTGAGACTTTTACGGCTTCGCCTTCTGGATTTAAAACACGATGCGTCGTAGAACGATAATATTCCCCGGTACATTCTTGTAACATATCACCGACATTCACGATGATCATACCAGGCTCACAGGGTACATCGTGCCATTGGCCGTCCAGATCTAAGATTTGTAACCCAGTGGCTGTGGCTACAGGAAGCAAAGTGATTAAATCAATGTCTTCATGTGCTGCGGCGCGAATGGCACCTTCTTCTTCTTTTCCAGATAATGGTGGATAATGTAAGATGCGCAATAAAGTACGCGGACTATTTAAACTCATCTCAGAAAGTGGCATTGATAATTTTTCAGCGATATTGTCAGGCAGACTGCTTTCCACCCATTTTAAAAGTTCTGCGGCCAAGGCAGAAAGTTCATCCCGTAAAATACTCGTCTTATTGCTCATGAAGTCAGGAAATCTTCCCCAAGGAAAATAGTGATAAAACTCTTTGAGATCTCTAATGGAATAACCTTTTGCTTTTTCAGCGATATCGAGTGGAAAGAATCCTTCTTGTGTTTCCTTATTATAAAGATAATTGCGCTTTTGAGGATGAGAAAAAAACTGAGCCCATTCGGCATATAAGTCTGCAATCGCTCTAGGATCTATAGGATGATTCTTCAAAACCGCAAACCCAGTTTTACGTAAAGATTGAGCAAACAGGTTGGGCGCATCTACAGCATGCAGATCTACAGCTAAAAGATAAGGTAAATTATTTGTAGGGGTGGGCATAGAAAGTTCCTCAAAGCGCTGAAAATAAGGGATGTGCGATCATCCTATTTTTTAAGAAGGTTGTCAAGCAACAGCAATGGATCTAATGACCAAAGACTGACTATTAATAAATCTTTCTACCCTCAAGATTTAGCTTGAGGGTAGAAGGAATGATTAGATTAGTGCTTTAGTACTGGAGCACGCTTGTCTAATTTTGCTTTTGCTTGTGGGGCCGGTAAGAGCTGGTTAAATTCTAAGTTTGTGTGTCGATCTTCTGGGTCTCGCAATTTCCGTTCCTGCCCTCTAGGAACCGGTTGCTGTTCATAGTCATTTAAAATCTGTTTTAAGTCGTATATTTGCCCTTCTTTAATTCGTTCGTTTTCATCTTTTTCTTTAACATTAAGAGCATTTGGAAACCGCACCGGAATCTGTGCAGCTTCAAATTTAATAGGACAAACAACACTCGCATTTTCTAGTGCGCTTATGTCAGCGGCAGCCGGAAGCGCGAGTCTATTAGGTAAGTCAATGTTTACACACGCTATGATATGAGCTTGTAATGCAGGACTAAATTTATCCCAATATTTTTGAATGCGTGAATCATACTTCATCAATCTCTCACGATTTTTTTCTTCTAAGTTAGCGAAAGGAATTTTTGTTTCTAGCTTTATATTGCGGCGAACAAGAGGGGTAGGCGCTAAAAGTAAGTGAGGATTGCTGCTTACAGGACTAGGCATTGCTGGCGCCGGCGCGGAGGGCGCTGGTGCAGGAACCGGGGTCGGTATTACAGGGGAATGAGAAGGGGCTGCTGCGTTTGTGACAGAGTACGTCTTAAGTGCTCCAAAATTCATTTTTTTCTTGAGTAAAGCTTCTTGTAATCCCTTATCATTTAACGGTTCAGCTTCTGATGTCTTCAAGGCAGCTATAATAGGGGGTAAATGGTTTGGTGGAGTAAAATCTTTGCTACCTATCCTTATGAAATTTTGCGTATAGTGATCAATCCCTTGATGATATTCACGCCAACCTTGTGCCGTAGCTTCCGCTTCAGTGCGAGGGTAAAAAAGTTTTACCAGCAGGCCAATTTCTCTAGAGCGACCTAAGCGAACTTCTAAACGGGGCTCTATGTTAAAAATTCGTATGCCTGGAATGTGGCGCTGTTCGCCTCCATTTATCTCAGCAATAAAAGAAATTTCTTTACGTTCTACACCTAGAGTTACCAACATATTCACGACGGCGTTTAATCGTTCCCATTGTCTTTTTGTGGGAGGATTACTGCTCCTTTGTCTTATGATCAAATCTCCTTCAGGTGTCAGGCCTAGAGTGATCTTGTTCTCTGCCCCCATGAGTAATAACACAACGGCCAAACAATCATGCAGTTTTTGTTGAAGCGCTAAACGTGTATCTTTATAGTGAGGAATTACTTGCTCTGGTTGGCGATTAACGATAGGAGCCGGAGCCGGTCGGGCCTGTGGCGCAGGAGATACAGGAGGATAAGCGGAAGAAGGACCGCTAGGGCTGGCTGCTGGATAAGCTGGGGCAGGAGTATAAGAAGAAGGGCCGCTAGGGCTGGCTGCTGGATAAGCTGGGGCAGGAGTATAAGAAGAAGGACCGCTAGGGCTGGCTGCTGGATAATATGGAGCGGGAGTATAAGAAGAAGGACCGCTAGGGCTGGCTGCTGGATAAGCTGGAGCAGGAGCATAAGAAGAAGGACCACTAGGGCTGGCTGCTGGATAAGATGGAGCAGGAGCATAAGAAGAAGAACCACTAGGGCTGGCTGTTGGATAAGATGGAGCGGGAGCATAAGAAGAGCTGCCAGCTGATTGTGAATAATATTGATCTTGAGAATAGCCGTTGGTTTGTTGTGGATAATAATATTGATCTTGAGAAGGGCCACTGGCTTGTTGTGGATAATATGGAGCGGGAGCATAAGAAGAGCCGCTGGCTTGGGAATAGCCGCTGGAAGCAGGAGCATAAGAAGAAGATCCATTGGCTTGTGGTGGATAATATTGAGCAAAGCTACTAATAAACCAGTCTTTATTCTGCATTAATAACTGCACGTCAACGCTCTGAATGTAGAAATATGCACCATTTGAATTAGATACCCCATAAGTTATAAAGCCATACTGAGATAAAGACGCCATAAGCTGTTGTAAACGTTGGGCTTGTTCTACTGTTGGTGGGAAACTTAGAGGGCTTACTATATGTAGACCAGACATGTCCCCGACGAAGTAATAGTTTGTAAGCAGGTCCTGGAAAAAGGCTATAATTTGATTTTTAGAGTTTAGGTCTAACTGAACATAGGGCAGCATAATTTTACCTCGTTGATTATTAATTAATTTTTAAAATAAGCGTAATTATTATACACTAAAAATTTTTTTATGTCAATAGGTTATTCATTTTTCAATATTCAAATAGCACAGTCTGAGCGGTGAGGCTATTAAAGAAATTAGCCCCTGACCTTTGGTTTTTGTGAATGAAGGGAAAAGCACTAAGAGCAGTACTTTTTTTAGTGTACAAATTTTGGTATAATAGTTGCGCTATCATTCATCCTATTGGAAATTAACTTGAAACTATTTAAATCGATTCTAAAAATAAGTCTGGCCTTACTCTTACTATTTGCCATGATAGCTGCAGCATTGGTGTACTTACGACCTTCGGGATTGTCACCTATCAGCCTAGTCATCACGCAAATGGCTAAACGCAATTATGCTTGGCAATGTTCGGCTCCTCTTATTCAACGGCCTTTAAATGCCAACGGCAATATCGTTTGGGTTAAACTGCAATGTCAGGGTACCTATCCTTGGGGTTTTTTAAAGCAATCTAGAGATACCGGTGTGCTTACTATGAATATAGTGGATGCCAATCTGGCAGATGCTAACATCTTGGTAAAACCAGCAATAGGAGATGCAAATGCTAAAAATGCTTATCGCGGTACTTTGCTAGAACAAGCCGCATCGTATCCGAATGCGGTTGCGGGTATCAATGGCGGCTATTTCCGCACCAGATTGAATCGTCAAGATCCAAATTGTATGGAGCGCTCTTCTAAAAAACCTCTGGATACCCCTAATCATGTCGGTGAGGGTTTGCTGGTGATTGATAGCCAAGTGTATTCCACTAATTGTGATGGTGGTAAACTGTCTGAAGTCGGACGCTCAAGTCTCATTCAAGATGCGATTACCAAACAATGGCGCATTGAACGAGTGCAAAAGGATACTGTCCCTGCTAATACTCTGAACGCAATTGGCGCAGGTCCAGGACTGATTCAAACCATAGCGGGCAAACCGCAAATCCAAATGACTTGGGAAGGCATTTGGTCTACGTTTGAGTTTAGCGCCAATGCAGCCGTTATTTTAGCAAAAGATAAACAAGGTAATCCGCACATGTTGTTTTTCACGGTAGATGGCATAGACAGAGAGTATGGTATGACTTCTATCGGGATGACTAATTTTATTTATAATAAAATACCAA
>JBIPMB010000082.1:0-9186 GCA_044369355.1 Gammaproteobacteria bacterium
GGGCGGGGTGTCCCGGCGAGGGAGTCCTCGGCGCGCGCAGGCACGAGCACGACGAGGTATCGCCGTGGACAGGATCCGGCCAGCGGTGCGTTATAAAATTGAACCCTGGATATCGTATCAAATGTGAAGAGTATAATTTTGCAAAAGAACCAGATCCAGGTATACTAACGTCATCAATAGTATAAATTTGGACCGATATGAAAGTCTTAGTGGCTCTTAAACGAGTTGTTGATCCCTATGTCAAAATTCGTATCAGCGTCGATGGTAGCGGTGTAGACACAACCAACGTCAAAATGAGTACTAACCCCTTCGATGAAATTGCTATAGAAGAAGCGGTGCGTCTAAAAGAGCAAGGTTTGGCGACTAGCACCACAGTGGTTGCCATAGGCAGCGTGGCAAGTCAGGAAAATCTGCGCGCAGCATTGGCCTTAGGCATAGACAATGCTCTATTTGTACCTTGTGATGAAATGCTGCAACCTTTAGCAGTGGCGCGCATTTTACAAAAGATCGCTGTACGTGAAGCTGCACAATTGGTTATCATGGGTAAACAAGCCATAGACGATGACAATAATCAAGTAGGGCAAATGTTAGCGGCATTGTTATCATGGCCACAATGCACCTTTGCCAGTGAAGTTAAGATACTAGATGGTGGTGCCTCGGTTGAAGTAACCCGCGAAATCGATGGTGGTTTAGAAGTGCTATTAGCTTCTTTGCCTGCGGTCATCACTACCGATCTGCGTCTGAATACGCCACGTTATGCTTCATTACCCAATATTATGCGTGCCAAACAAAAACCTTTAATGATGCTGACTTTAGAAGAATTGGCAGTCAACACACAAACAGATTTTGAAGTATTATCTGTTGCAGCACCCAAAGTGCGTAAAGCTGGAGTTATGGTGGATTCAGTCGATGACCTGTTGGATAAATTAAGAAACGAGGCAAAGGTGATAGCATGAAAATATTGGTCGTTGCTGAACACGATAATCGGGAATTAAAAGCCAGCACGCTCACGACTATTGCTGCCGCAGAGCAATTGGCTTTACCCATAGAAGTGCTCGTCGTAGGCTATCAATGTCAGGCCGTTGCTGAAAAGGTACGCACTTTAACAGCGGTTAGCCGCGTTATCATTGCCGATCACGAAGTCTATCAAGATCAATTGGCTGAAAATTTATCTTTATTATTACATTCTTTAAGCGCAGGCTATAGTCATATTTTAGCGCCTGCTTCTACCTTTGGCAAAGACGTATTGCCGCGATTGGCGGGATTGCTACAAGTGAGTATGGCCTCAGACATTATTGAAATCATAGATGCAAATACTTTTATACGCCCTATTTATGCCGGCAATGCTTTGGCTACAGTGCTCTTGAATGATGCTATACGATTAGCCACAGTGCGCAGTAGCGCTTTTAATGCAACGATTACTACAAAAACAGAACCAGCCGAATTGAGTATCTGTGATATGGTCTATCCTTTAGAAAAAACAGAATTGATTAAAAGACTAGAAAGCAAAAGCGAACGCCCTGAATTAGGGCAGGCTAAAGTGGTCATTTCCGGTGGCCGCGGCTTACAAAATAAAGAAAATTTCGCTTTAATAGAACAACTAGCCGATAAACTCAATGCTGCCGTAGGTGCATCACGTGCGGCAGTGGATGCGGGGTTTGTACCCAATGATTATCAAGTGGGACAAACCGGTAAGGTGGTGGCTCCCGATCTATACATTGCCATAGGGATATCCGGTGCAATACAACATTTAGCTGGCATGAAGGATAGTCATGTTATCGTTGCTATCAATAAAGATGCAGAAGCCCCTATTTTTCAAATAGCAGATTATGGGCTAGTGGGGGATTTATTTAAAATTATCCCCGAATTGTTAACGAAATTACCCTAAGTTTATATAAACAGGAGCAACAGAATGCGCATTGGTTTACCCAAAGAAATTAAAACCCTAGAAAATCGTGTGGCTTTAGTGCCCTCCAGCGTACACGAATTAACGCGTTGTGGCCATGAAGTTTTCGTGGAAACGAATGCAGGTTTAGGCATAGGCATCAGCGATGCAGAATATATTGCTGTAGGCGCTAAAATTCTACCGCGGGCAGCCGATGTTTTTTCTTCTGCTTCATTGATCGTTAAGGTCAAAGAGCCACAGCCGATTGAATGCAAAATGCTAACCAAAGATCACACTTTATTTACCTATTTACATTTAGCACCGGATCTCCAACAAACTGAATTATTGGTGGCATCACAGTGCTGTGCTATTGCTTATGAAACGGTGACTGATGCTTATCAAGGTTTGCCTTTATTATCACCTATGAGTGAAGTTGCAGGGCGCATGGCTATTCAAGCGGGCGCGCATTGTTTGGAAAAACCTCAAGGCGGTAGTGGTGTACTGTTAGGTGGTGTTCCAGGTGTGGCTTCGGCCAAAGTGGTTATATTGGGTGGTGGTGTAGTAGGCACAAATGCCATTCGTATGGCCATAGGTCAAGAAGCACACGTCACGGTAATCGATAAATCTTTAAAACGTTTAAAAGAATTAGATTTACAATTTGCCTCTAGATTAAATACGCTCTATGCCACAGCACACGCTATAGACAAAGCGGTAGTGAATGCCGACTTAGTGATAGGCGCAGTATTGGTTCCCGGTGCGGCAGCGCCTCGTTTAGTATCGCGTGAACAGTTAAAACGAATGCGTAAAGGTTCAGTGTTAGTCGATGTGGCTATCGATCAAGGCGGTTGTTTTGAAACCAGCCGACCTACTACGCACGCAGAACCTATCTATGAAGAAGAAGGAATTATTCATTATTGCGTAGCCAATATGCCCGGCGCAGTACCGCGTACGGCCACGTTCGCTCTAAACAATGCAACTTTGCCTTTTGTATTAGAATTAGCAAACAAAGGTGTAAAACAAGCCTTGTTAGAAGATCCGCATTTGTTGAATGGTCTTAATGTCTATCATGGCCAGATTACGTATAAAGCGGTTGCTGAAGCCTTCAATAAAAACTATGTGCCCGCTTTAGAAGCTTTATGTGGTGCTGAATGATGTCAATATTTAAGTTTTGTGAAACAAATACAGATGCAACGCCGATACGCGTCTTAACACCGGCGACCTATGAAACCTGGCTAAGCAATCAGAGCGCGTACACACAGAAATGGTTGCTGAGCAGCCGTTTTGTGGCTGAAAATGAAAAGTGGACTTATATCACGAATGCAGAGGGATCTGTTACAGAAGTGCTGCTCATTTGCGATACTCCTGAAAAACGCTTGAGCGGCGCTGCCATGGCAACGCAATTACCCGTAGGCAATTATATTTTTCTACGTGACGGCTTAAGCGCCGCGGCCTTGTGTCAGTTAGCCACTGCTTGGGGATTGGCGCAATATCAATTTAGTCGTTATCGTACTCTGAACTTAAAAGAAAAGCCTTGTTTAATGATTCAAGAAAACGATCGCTTGGCGGTACAGTGGGTAGAAAGTATTACGCTGGTCCGTGACTTGATCAATACACCTGCAGAAGATTTAGGTCCTGCAGAATTGGCAGATTATTGTCGCGGTTTTTGTAAGCGCTTTTCTGGCTCTATGGAAGAAATTATCGGTGCCGATTTATTGAAGCAAGGCTATACGCTGACTCATGCGGTAGGTAGGGGCAGTGATAGTGAACCTCGATTCATCGATATGCATTTGGGTAGACCACAAGATCCTTTATTGATCTTGATCGGTAAAGGAGTCTGTTTTGATTCGGGTGGCTTAGATATCAAATCTGCTGATAATATGTTTTTGATGAAAAAAGATATGGGCGGTGCGGCGCATGTTTTAGGTTTAGCACAAATGATCTTATTACAAAAATTGCCTATACAATTACGTATTTTAATTCCTGCAGTTGAAAATGTGATCAGTGCTAATGCTTTTAAACCCGGCGATGTGTACACCGCGCGCAATGGGATATCGGTGGAAATAGGTAATACCGATGCCGAAGGACGTCTTATTTTGGCGGATGCTTTATTGGAGGCCGCTGCATCGGAAGAAGCACGTTTGGTGATCGATTTTGCCACTTTAACGGGTGCAGCACGTGTGGCCTTAGGGCCGGATATCCCTGTATTTTTTTGTAATGACCGCCAAATGCAAATTGAAATCATGGCAGCCAGCAATGAAACGGGCGAATGCTTATGGCCATTGCCCTTACATACGGCTTATAAGGATTACTTAAAAAGCCCCGTTGCCGATATCAGTAATAGTGGTGGTTCATATGCCGGAGCTATTACTGCAGCCCTTTTTTTACAAGAGTTTGCGCCCAAGACCATACCCTGGATCCATATAGATTTAATGGCATATAATCTTAATAGTCAGCCCGGCCGTCCACAAGGTGGAGAGGCTATGGGGTTGAATGCGATATTGACGTTCATAAAACATGTAATCATTAAAAAATAAGACAGGGTTAGCCAAGGATGAGACAAAATATAAAGCTTTCTACCGCATCATCTTGCTTATCATTAGCTCTGTCTATGATGTATTGTACGGCTGTTTTATCGTATGTGAATGCGGTATTTTTAGGAGTATATCCACTTAGATATCTTGCTTATTTTTACTTGATTTCAGCCGCTTTATTCATTGCAGCAACGGGGTTGACTGCATCCTATTTTACCCATCAATCTAGAAACGCTACTAAGATAGCGCTGCTTTTTTGTATGGTTATTATTGGCTGTGCCTGGTATTGGAACAGCACTATGGTACTAATTCCATGGTATCCATTTGCTTTGTGTGCTTTTTTACTGACAAGCGGAAAATTTTTAATGCAAACCTATTGGAATATAGCGAGTCAAATGTTACATATCCGTGAATTTAAGAAAAACAGTAATATTTTAGGGGGATCTATTGCTGCGGGTGGAATACTGATGGGTTTGCTTGGGCCCTTGATTATAGGAAAATACAATGTCGTAGGGTTATTATTGGCAATAGTTATTTTTTTATTAATCAATTTATTGTTATTGCATATTATTATTCTTCCTAACGCCACAGATGAAACTGGGCCATTAACAGCGTCAGCGACACGACAACCTTTCCATTATCAATATAGCTTGCAGAAACTGCTCATGTTTTTTGCATTAGCGACCTTGATTTTCTCCACCCTAGTCGACTATATGTTCAAATATCAAATGAAAATATCATTTGAGGCAGATAAAATTGCTATCTATAGCAGTAGGCTAGCTGCTTTAAGTTATACTTTTACGCTCTTATTGGAGTTTTTTTACGTCAAAAAGATCTTGCAAAAGTTTGGCTTGCGAGCATTTATGCTACAAGTTCCTTTTGTATTCATAGCTCTTGCGTTAATCGTTGCCTTCAAGCCAAATTTAATCACGATTAGTTTGTTATGGGTTATATATAATGTGGCTAATTTATCCGTTTTAGATCTCGCTTTTCAATTATTGGGGAATGCTTTACCAGCGCAGATTCGTGGAATCAGTCGATTAAAAGCAAAAGGGATTGGTTTATTATTTGGCTCTATCATTTCTGCAGGACTGGTATTTTTCTTATCAAACAAAGCTAACCCTCTGGCTATTAGCTTGTCTTTTGCTCTTTCTATGGCGCTTTTCATTGTATTGATACAGCGTAGTGTAAAGGCGTATAACCAAAGCTTGGAACGTAATTTAAGAGAACATCATATTTTAGATTTTGAAGATCTTGCTTTGACTGAAAATGCTGATCAATGGAATGAAACGGTTCAGAAATGTTTTGACAGCAACGATATTGCTGTTAAATTAATTGGCTATGAATTGTTAAGAAAAAAACATCCGATCTCCGATGAAATGATAGATAAAAGGAGTCAAGATTTGCAAGATAATAATCCGACTCTCCGTATTGAAGCGGCTAAAATATTAGCTTTAAATATGAATGAGAAATATTTTACAAAGCTTAGCGACAGATTAGCAGTTGAAAGTGATCCTGAAGTGATTTGGTGGATTTTTCAAGCCTTTATGAACTGGCGTAAGGAAGCAGTATTAAGTATCGCTAAAATGTATTCAAATGCGGATGAAGAATTAGTGCAAGCGGGTAGAATCAGTGTTTTGATAAAATTTGGCAATATAACAGAGGTGATTTTGGCGTTGAACTATTTGGTGATGATGATTAACTCACAAGATCCTATGGTACGCATGGGTGCGACTCGTATATTGTCTTTATTCGATTTACAAAGTTCAGTCGATAGTTTGTCTGATTTGATGGTCGACCCCAATTTACATGTGAGCATTACGGCGATTCAGTCGGCTTTAGACCATCCTAAAAAAGATTATATTGCACCTTTAATTCAACAGATGGGCGTTAAAAATGTAACTTATTATGCTCGTAAAGCCATATCAACTTATGGCATAGATATTATCCCTGTTTTGGTTGCACATATAGGCAGTATCAACAATCCTGTTTTTCATCGGGCTGCTATTCATTGTATTGCCAGTATACAGGATGAAATTGCTGAAAAAACTTTAGGACAATTGATGTCATACGACAATACGTCTATACGCAATTATACTGTGAAAGCTATTGCGTATCGCGCATTAACGATAGAGTTTACTGAAAAATTTTCTCAAGTAATTAACAAACAGCTTCAAGAAGAGAAAAGTCACATTGCTTACTATAAACAATTATTAAGCTTAAATTTAACTGCTTTTGAAAGACAAGAAATAAAAGCGTTAATATACAGTGCAGCATATAGAGTATTATATCTGTTTTCTATCGATGCGCCACAAAAGTTAATGCCCATAGTTTCTCTCATTTTAGAGGCCATGGTACAAAGCGATTTTTCAAATTTTTTTCAGGAAAAAATTGAACTGTTAGATACGCATTTAAGGGATAGTCATAATAGATTATTTTTGCTGCAGCTGTTTGACGAATCGACGGTAGCTACCGTCGACAGTACTATCCTTTTATCTAGAGACAAACTAGGTCCATGGTTATCTACTGTGTTTTCTATTAAGTCTTTAATACATGAAGGAGCTCATATGCATGATTTAGAAAAACTAGTGATATTGCGTGGCTGCGATTTATTTAAAAATCTGCCGGCGGACATTTTATTGCTACTAGCTGAGCGTTTAGAAGTGGTATTAATACCCAAAGAGACGATTTTATTTAAAGAAGGGGATATACCGGGTGATCTCTATATTGTTGCCGAGGGAGATATCGATATTGTGCACGGTAAGCAACTGATTACTAGTAAGAAAAAGTTTGATTTTATAGGGGAATTGAGCATATTGGATGATAAACCTAGAACAGCGACCGCTGTGGCTGCGACGGATGTGGTGGTTTTAAAAATGAGCAAAATAGAGTATGATCGGATCTTAGATGATTTTCCAGATATCTTACGCACTATAGCTCAGACTCTATTAGGGTATTTGCGACAATATCAAAGTTAGCCTTTAACATAAGTGAGTATTATGACATCCAAAAAAAGTATGAATATTGCCATTCTATCCCTGAACGACGAATTATATTCAACGCGTCGCTTAGTCGAAGAAGGAGAAAAAAGGGGGCATCGTATTACAGTGGTCGATTATTTGTCGTGTTATGTTAATATCACGCCATCTGGGGCCCATGTCTATTATAAAGGCGAAAAATTAACAAATTTTGATGCCGTTATCCCACGTATTAGCGCCAAACGTACTTTCTACGGTACGGCTATTGTGCGGCAATTAGAAACGAAGGGTATGTATTGCATCAATTCGGCTTTATCCATTACACGCGCGCGCGATAAACTACGATCTTTACAATTGCTCTGTAGGAAGGGGATAGGCATGCCTATTACGGGACTTGCACACCAATCTAAAGACATTAGCGCGCTGATAAAAATGGTGGGGGGCCCGCCCGTGGTGATTAAACTATTGGAAGGCACGCAAGGTGTGGGCGTAGTGCTGGCAGAATCCTATGCAGCCGCATCTAGCGTGATGCAAACTTTAATGGGATTAAACGCAAACATTATTGTGCAAGAATTTATTTCGGAGGCCAATGGTGAAGACTTAAGGTGCTTGGTTATAGGCAATAAAGTGGTTGCCAGCATGTTGCGTAAAGCACAAAGTGGCGAATTTCGCGCTAACGTGCACCAGGGCGGCAGCGCCCATTCCGTTAAATTAGATGCCATTGAAAAAGAAACAGCAGTCAAAGCCAGCAAAATTATGGGTCTTAATTTAGCCGGTGTGGATATACTGCGCTCTAAACGAGGACCATTGGTATTAGAAGTAAATGCTTCTCCTGGATTAGAAGGAATAGAAACTTCCACCGGTAAGAATGTCGCTGGGATGATTTATGCCCATATTGAAAAAAATGCTAAGCCTTTGCATCCGGATAAACCTTATCATGGTTAGGTTAGTTAAAAAATTATTACTGGGTTGGCAAGAATGGTGCGGTTTGCCTTTATTGGATATACCCTATATTAAAGCAAAAATTGATACAGGTGCAAAAACATCGGCCTTACATGCTTTTAATATAACGCCATTTACACAGCATAAACAAAAGTGGGTTGAGTTTGAGATTCACCCATTACAAGGCAGTCATAAAATTATTCAAAGGTGTCAAGCACAAGTAATCGATGAACGTGAAATAATGAGTTCTACTGGGCACACCGAACATCGCTACGTCATTATGGCTTCTTTGACCTTAGGTCTGTTGTCTTATCCCATTGAATTAACTCTGTCTAATCGAGACTTGATGAAGTTTAGAATGTTATTGGGGCGAGAGGCCTTACAAAATAAGTTTTGGGTTGACCCCGCACACAAAATGTTATTAGGACGATACACTAGAAAAGAGGTTTTGAAAGCATATCATGGAACTTAAAAAAAACAATACTATGGGGCCTATCATGCTAACCGCATTAGTGGCCAGCAATATGATGGGATCAGGCGTTTTCCTATTACCTGCCAGTTTAGCGAATGTAGGTAGTATTAGTATTTTCGGTTGGTTAATAACCACGGTAGGTGCTTTAGCCTTAGCTTGGCTGTTCGCACGTTTAGCCTTACGCCTGCCTAAAGCGGGTGGGCCTTACGCGTATGCTAAAGGTGCTTTTGGTGATTATCTGGGGTTTCAAACCATTTATATCTATTGGCTAGCCAATTGGGTAGGTAATGTAGGTATTGCTATAGCAGGAGTGGGATATTTAAGTTTCTTTTTTCCATTGTTATCGCATGGCTGGCCTAGTGTTTTTGCCAGTATTGG
>JBIPMB010000005.1:0-27101 GCA_044369355.1 Gammaproteobacteria bacterium
ATTGCATATAGCCCTTTCACCGTATCGTCAGTGATGATGACGATAGTACTATTGTGTTTAGGTAAATGAGTGTGCACTTCAGCTAACAGTTTTGTCCCTATGTAGATAGGATAAGAATAGGCTTTTTTGCTAGGAAGCTTAACGGTAATAGGATTTAACATTTTGCATGGATCTCCGCCAATTGTAATAGCAATTCTTCTGTTTCCTCAAAACCAAGACAAGGATCCGTTACAGATAACCCGCCTAGATCAATGCTTTCAGGCTTGTCTAAATTGACAGTTTGAGCGCCTTCCTTGATAAAACTTTCAATCATAAACCCTTTTACTAACGATTTTAAATCTGGACGATTCTTTAGAGCTTCAATGACCTCAAAAATAATTTTCGGTTGCAAACAATGATCTTTTTTGCCATTCACTAAACAATTGTCATGGCTCACATCAATCATAATCGATGAATTTTGTATAGCATGGGCTTGCATATGCTCTTTGATATCTTCCAGATGTGATACTGAATAATTCGGAGCATGATTAGACCCACGTAAAACTAAATGTGCATACGGATTACCATGCGTTTGAATTTCATGGTTATCAAAAACCGCCACATGTGGATGTTGGGCTGCAACAATGCTGTTCACCCCCACTTTTAAAGAGCCGTGTGTAGGGTTTTTTAACCCTACCGCGCAATCTAAGGCGGATGCAAAAATACGATGTTCTTGGTCTTCTGAGCTGCGTGCGCCTATAGCAACCCATGACAGTAATTCCAAGAAACCCCTCGCATTGTGGGTAAACAAAGCTTCATCAGCAATGGGTAAACCCAGTTCAATTACTTTAACCATCATCTCGCGCGTATATTTAACTCCGGCTTCAATATCGGGGTCGGCAAATAGATCAGGTTGATTGATAGGCCCTAACCATCCTTTGGTTGTTCGTGGCTTTTGAATGTATACCCGCATTACTAATTTTAAGGCATGCCCTACTTTTTGATTGAGTACTGCCAATCTTTTTGCGTACTCTAATACTGCTTCCTTGGGCCAAGCTGAACAAGGGCCAACAACGATCAATAAACGCTTATCCTTACCTTCTAAAATCGATTTTATCTCCAAACGATCTTGAGCGATACGTTTTTCAGCAGCCGCTGATAAGGGAAAAGCCGCTATGGCGTTTTCAATAGGAGGTAACTTTTTTATAATAGTGTAACTCATGACATCTCTCTAAAGTAATTATGGTTTAATATTTTTTCTATGGTGGCTGCAATAGTACCATTGTTGTCAATTCTAAAAGTAGCAAGCTGCTTATACACAGCGTCACGTTCCTCCCACAAAAGATGAAAGCTGGTATGAGGCGATTCATCGGCTGGGAAAAATGACGGCATCCCATTAGACATAATACGTTCAAAAACCAGATCATAAGGTGCGGTAATATGAATCACCACATGGCCTTTTAATAAAGCTTGATTGTCACCATCCATAACGGTGCCGCCACCCAGAGACAGTACTGCTGGTTTTTCCTGTATTGTTCGCGCAAATACGTTTTTTTCGAGTTCTCTAAAATAGGTTTCGCCATGGGTTTGCGTAATCTCCCTACAACTCAGCTTTTCTACCTGTTCCGTTGCATATGTCGCTTCAATAGCTTCATCTAAATCGATAAAAGAACCCTGCATTTGGCACGCTAATTCTAGCCCTATGCTGCTTTTGCCTACATTTTTAAACCCTATGAGTATAATAGGCTTAGTTAACATTTTTCACCTCCATATTAGCACCCAATGATTGCATCAATGACACAAAATTGGGAAAAGTTTTATTGACGGCATGCGCATCGTCTATCTCTGTTTGTCCTTCGGCTTTAAGGCCCGCAACAGCCAAGGCCATAACCGTGCGGTGGTCGTTGTATCCTTTTACTGTAGCACCTTGTAATACGCTAGGATAGAGGGTCATGCCATCTTCATGGACTTCCACTTTGGCACCCATACGCCTTAAACCCTCGCTCATAGAGCGGATACGATCGGTTTCTTTGATGCGCGCTTGACGCACATTGGTGAGCTCCGTTTTGCCGCTGGCGTAAGTGCCAATCACTGCCAAGGCCGGTAGTAAATCAGGAATATCATCGGCATCTATTTTTATGCCTTTTAGCGGCCTACTGCCTTCGATGATCAGACCTTGTGCGCTTATTTCAATGGCCGCGCCCATTTCTTGTAATAGAGTCACCAATCTTTTATCCCCTTGCGGATCTTGCATGTCTAAACCATTCAATTCTACACGTCCAGTACAGAGCACCGCCGCGATAATAAGATAAGAGGCAGAGGAAAAATCGCCTGCAATAGTGGCATTGAAAGCGTTATAACTTTGCCGACCAGGAATATGATAAATATCGCGATTGTCTATAGCAGTATGTCGATAACGTATACCCTGTTTTTTTAACCAATCTAAGGTCATGTCTACATAAGGGCGTTCGTGTAGATCTGTTACCGTAATTTCACTGTCCATAGGCGCACAAGGCAGCGATACCAATAAGGCCGATAAATATTGCGAGGTAATGCCATCTACTTCGGTAACGCCACCACTCAACTG
This sequence comes from Gammaproteobacteria bacterium, assembly GCA_044369355.1. Taxonomy (GTDB): domain Bacteria; phylum Pseudomonadota; class Gammaproteobacteria; order UBA1113; family UBA1113; genus VFKP01. The sequence goes on from JBIPMB010000005.1 coordinate 2,567, forward strand.
CCCACAGACAGAAATAGGCAGCTGACCTTCTTTAGCCAAATAATCGATGCAGAGCCCTAAAGCACGCAAAGCCGTTACTAAAGGCACTATGGGTCTAGCACGCATTTGCTCGCCACAGTCTAGAATAATGGGTTTTTCACACTCTCTCCGCAAGCCCAACAGTGGCATTATAAAGTGCGTGCTGATCCCCGAATTGCCGCTATTGACTATCGGTACCGTTGCTTGTAATGGCAAACCCGCGCTATTAATACAGACCGTACCATCCTCTACACTTATGTTTGCCCCTAATTGGCCGCAAATCCGCATTGCGTCACTCATATCGCTGCAATCCAATGAATTAGTCAATACAGATTCACCTTTAGCCAGTAAGGCTAATATTAAAGCGCGTATGCTGTGCGATTTAGAACTGGGTGGTGTGACTAGCCCCGATAAATTGGATGTTTTTTGTACTAACAAATGCGAATTGATCTGACTCATTTAAAATTTCCTCACCATTTTTATATACCTTACCTTGAAATTCTGTCGACACCGTGGACAGAATTATATCCTATAAATAAGATCTTAGATCTGAGCTTATCTTTCAAAGATTAATATTACTGTTTTTAACCCACCTTGACTCAAACCCCCTGACGATTTATCATACAGTATTAAAAAAACATAAGGCGTACTATGAATCACCCAGAAGCCGCAATTACGCTCTCTACACGCACATTACACCACTTAAGCTGCATTGTGCCGGTATACAATGAGGCCGAAAACCTGCCGCAATTTATTCCACAATTGATCGCAGAGTGTGAAAAATTTGCGCAAAAAGTAGACGTTATTGTCATCGATGATGGCAGCAGTGACGATACGGTCAAGGTGTTAAAGGAGCTGCAAAAAGATTATGCCTTAACAGCTTTTATTTTTTCACGCAATTTTGGCAAAGAAGCCGCTTTAACAGCGGGCTTAAGCCAGGTCGATCCGCAAAGCGACGCAACCCTACTCATAGATGCCGATTTTCAGCATCCACTGGCGTGTATCGGTTCTTTTGTTGAACAGTGGCAACAAGGTTATGAGATGGCCTATGGGGTTAGGCTGAATCGTAAAGATCGCCCCGTCATGTTACGGTTCTTATCAACCTTCTTTTATAAATTGATAGACCGAATCACCCCCATAGAAATCCCCCACGATGCAGGCGATTTCCGCTTATTAGATCGCGACGTGGTACAGGCCTTAAACCAATTGACTGAACGCGAACGATTCATGAAAGGCTTATATGCCTGGGTGGGCTTTAGTAAAATAGCTATCCCTTATGTACCTGAAGAAAGACAACAAGGACAAAGTTCTTGGGGTTTGAAAAAGCTCATTGATCTCGCCATCACAGGCATTACTTCCTTTTCCAACATCCCTTTGCGCATGTGGTCAGTGATAGGCGCTGTTATCTCTACTCTATCACTGTTATATGCATTATTAATTGTACTGGATACACTGTTACACGGTGTAGATTTACCGGGTTACGCCACCATTACGGTCGCCATTACTTTCTTAGGAGGGATACAATTATTATCCATAGGTATTCTGGGAGAATATATTGCCAGAATTTTCACTGAAGTCAAACAACGCCCACCTTATATCATCAGCCGCGTTTTAACTTCTGAACAATCAAAATGATTTCAGCTAAAAAAATTATTGTCTGCGCTGATGATTTCGCCTTAAACGAAGGCGTTTCAATAGCGATTATCGAATTACTCAATAATCGCGCTATCAGTGCCACATCTTGTATGGTCACGAGTCCGCTATGGCCAGAATGGGGACCTCGTTTAAAAGCTTTAGCTGCTACAGTCGATATCGGTATACACTTGGATTTGACGGAATTTACCCCTTTAAGCGCATCATTGGCGGATGGCTTACACCAATCGCTATCCATAGGACAAACCATCATCAAGGCGTATAGCAGGCAATTGCCTTTGGTGGCTTTGGTGCGTGAGTTCACTTTACAATTACAACGCTTTTATGAAGTAATGGGGTTTAACCCACAATTTATCGATGGCCACCAACACATACATCAATTTCCGCGTATACGCGATGCATTGTTAATCGCTTGTAAAGACCATTTCAAAAATAGCACCATACCGCCACTACGTTTAGTGAATGGCTACCCTTTCTTTTCGTCATTCCGCGATAGCACCTTAAAATTATTGATACACACATTAGGCCGCAATGCCTTCAAACGCGCTTTAGATAAAGCCAAGTTATGTTATTATAACGATTTTAAAGGCATCTATGTTTTTAAAGGCTCGCCTAATACAGCGCTTTTGTTTAAACAATTTATTCAACAAATTAGCCCCGGCGGTATTATCATGTGCCACCCCGGACACCACTCTACGGATGGCATCCATCACATTCGTGAACAAGAGTATGTTTTTTTAAATTCCGCAGCATGGCAAATGCTGCTACAAACTGAAAAGGTAGAATTATGTCGTTATCAACAACTAACAGTCCATTAGAAGCCCCCAGTAAAAAAGAAGCTTTGGTTCTTTTTATTTTATTTGCCATCTTTTATTTTTTATTTTTAGGTAGCCATCCTTTACTATTACCCGATGAAGGTCGTTATTCCGAAGTAGCAAGAGAGATGTTGGCTGCGCACGATTTCATAACCCCTCATTTAAATGGCTCCTTATTTTTCCATAAACCCATTTTATTTTATTGGTTACAAGCTATTCCTATGTCCATTTTTGGAGTTAATCCCTGGAGTTTACGCATTATGCCTGCTTTGTTTGGTGTAGGCGGCATTGTATTTTTATATTGGGCAACGAGTGTACTACTAGGGCGCAATGTAGGACGAATAGCGGCTATTATTTTAGGCACTACACCACTTTATTATGGCGCAGCACATTATGCCAATTTAGATTTAGAAGTAGCGGTATGGTTAAATGCCAGTATCCTATCGCTACTAATTGGTGTTTTGCAGGAAAAAAAGTCTTGGCTATTCAGCGCTTATATTTTCGGTGGTTTAGCCTTTTTAACCAAAGGACTTATTGGCTTAGCCTTCCCGGTAGGCATTATGGGGCTTTGGATCTTAAGCACGTGCCAATGGTCAAGCATTAAAAAATTACAGATACCTTTAGGGCTCAGTTTATTTGCCATCATTTGCTTACCCTGGCTGATCATAGTCAGTCAACGCAATCCTGATTTTCTACGCTTTTTCTTTTATACACAACAATTTCAGCGCTTTGCCGGTTCAGGATTTAATAATGTTGCCCCTTGGTGGTTTTATATTGCCATTGTTATCGTGAGCTTCTTACCTTGGACTTATTTTTTGTGCCGCCATTTCAAAACTCTTTATTTGAAACTGAAGAATCGATCTTCGACCGAGGCTTACAATAATCTGGATCCTAGCCTTAAAGGTGAAAGGTATATTGTGACCTATTTAATCATCTGGGCATTGGTCGTTCTGATTTTCTTCTCTATTCCAAACTCTAAATTGGTAGGTTATATTCTACCTATTTTTGCGCCATTAGCTATTTTAACTGCCATGGCAATAGTACAAACGGGTTTACAAAAGAAAGTATTTAAAACCATCGTGCTTGTTATGGTAGCATTGGCTCTTATCACGGCTTATGCGCTGCAATACATGCCCAGCAAAAATATGCATAGTGTACGCTCATTGGTCCGTGCACTGCCTACAAACAGACCACCCTTATCCATAGTCAGTTATCATACTTACTTTCAAGATTTGCCCTTATACAGTCAGCAGACTGTGCGCGTAGTTTACCACTGGAGTAAAATACATGGCGATAATTGGAGCAGTGAATTAGCTTACACGCAAGGCCTAGATCCACAGCAGAAAAATCGCTTGATTGAAGAAGAACCATTCTGGCAGTTATGGCAACAAGATTCACCCTTGTATGTGTTTATACGGCGTAAAGAATTAGATTCTTTTGCAGAACAGGCGGGCCATTTTAGACAAATAGCTGCAACAAAAGATACGGTGGTGGTTACGCAGAGATAGGCGTAACCAATAAAGATGCGCGATCTTCATGAATACTATAGGTTTGAATCGAAGCTTTGTCATCCTCGATACCCGGAGTACCGAGTACAGGCTCCGATCGGGGATCCAGTTTCAAATCAAGTTTTTTACTGGATCCCCGACTGCAGCCTCGCGGCCGCGTCGAGGATGACAGCAATTAAGCCACGGCAGCTGCCCTCTCTTTTTCTGCTACATAAGAGCCCAACAATGCTTTAACGCGTTTTACATACTTATCTGTGCGATATAAACGGTCCATCATGATGGCACCCCCTAATTGAGCGACGATATCTTCAGACAACGTACGTGCTGCTTCTGGTGTATACGATTGTTGTAGAATATGCGCAACGGCATCTAACCACAGTGAGAAATATTCTTGAAATAACCCCAAAAACTCAGGTTGTGAGTCGGCCAATTCATGTACCAAATTATGCACTAAACAACCACCATGATGCTCTGCCAAATATTGGCCCAAGGTAGCGAAAAGTAAATCAATTTTCTTATTGCTAGACATTTGCTTGTCGTAAATTAAATCAAAGCAATTCTCTTTAAAGAATTTTTGTACATCGCGCATCGCTATCCCCACCAAATCTTTTTTCTCAGATATGTGATGATAAATACTCGCTTTGCTCAAACCACAACCCTGCGCGATATCTGCAATAGAGGTACGATGATATCCCTGCATACGCATGAGTTGTCGTGCTTGTTCGAAAATTTGATTTTTGTGATTTGTAGAAGCTTTACGTGCTGTCATAATCCTTATCCCTGTATAAAATATTAGTTTCAATAGTGATCCAAGTCACCGCCCTTTCCTTCACTTTATTTCCTTAGTATTTCAAGCTATACTCTTAGTGCACGTTATCCATATATTTGTGGTAACAACTCGCTCCTGCGCACGCACTAAGGTCTCTTGCAATCCTCTGGATACTATACTCTTCGCATTTGACCTTTAGGCTTTGTTGCCTTCGCCCATCTCGCACCAATCATGTAGAGTACTACACTCCTGGTGCTCGAGAGCTCAGCGCCTCGCCTAAAAATCAACTGCTGTGAGTATATTGTGTTGTTTAAATTATAAACAACGCAATTTCTAATCTTATTCAGCGCACAGATGTGGCGACATAGACTAAAAAGATTATCCGTTAATTGTAGCAGAATATTTTAAAAAGGGTTAATGATTTTGATTTTTATTTATAATTTATTGTTTTTTAGCTATAAATTTTTCCATTAAAGCAGTAACTCGGCAATTTCTACCGCATTTAAGGCGGCACCTTTGCGCACATTATCCGCAACAATCCATAAATTGATGCCATGCGGATGCGATATGTCTTCACGGATACGCCCTACGTAAACAGCATCTTTTAGGGCCTTTTTCATTACCGGAGTGGGATATTGATCATTCTCTAAAGGATCTTTGGCAATGATGCCAGGCGCTTTATGTAATAGCTCATACACTTCTTGCGCAGAAATTTTAGCACGTGTTTCAATATGAATTGCTTCGGAATGCCCAAAGAATACCGGCACACGTACCGCTGTAACATTCACTAAGAGATTATCGTCCGCAAAGATCTTTTGTGTTTCCCACACCATTTTCATTTCCTCACGAGTATAGCCATTGTCTTGAAAAGAATCGATTTGTGGAATAACGTTAAATGCTATTTGACGCGGAAATACATTCTGTCCTAAAGGATGTGCATTGAGCACTTGCTGTGTTTGCTGTGCTAATTCTTCCAATCCAGCGCGCCCTGCCCCCGATACAGATTGATAGGTAGCCACATTAATGCGTGCGATACCCACTGCATCGTAAATGGGTTTTAAGGCCACAACCATTTGTATGGTGGAACAATTAGGATTAGCAATAATATTACGTTGTCTGTATTCTTCTATGGCGCTACTGTTAACTTCGGGCACAATCAACGGCACATCCGCATCATAGCGAAAAGCTGAGCTATTGTCGATGACGATACAGCCTGCTTCTGCAGCGCGCGGTGCATACTCTAAAGCCACCTCATTACTTGCCATAAAAAAAGCCAAGTCTACTGTACTGAAATCAAATTGTGCTAGATTTTCCACCAACAATGGTTTTTTACCGAATAAAATACTCTCTCCTTGGGATCGTTCACTGGCCAAAGGATAAAGTTTAGCAATAGGAAAATGGCGTTCAGCCAATATTTCTAATAGAGTTTCACCCACCAAACCGGTGGCACCAACAACCGCAACGCGAAATGATTTTGACATATTATCCTCATTATATACTCTTCGCGATTTGGCTGTAGGCTTTGTAGTCTACGGCCCATCTCGCACCCAGTATATGACATAGTACGTCACTCCTGGTGCTCGAGGGCTTGCCGCCTCGCCTAAAACCAAATCGCTGTGAGTATAGGTTTGTGCTATTTAACAAAAAAACCCTATTCCACATAGTGCGCTAACAACACTTCACGCGTCAACACAAAAATACCATCCCCGCCTTGCGTTAATTCCACCCAAATAAAGGGCAAATTGGGATACGCTTCGACTAGGGCGCCGCTGCTATTACCCACTTCTACCATCAATACGCCTTGCGGATTTAAGTGTTGTGCAGCGTCCTTGAGTATGCGGTGTACGATATCTAAACCATCTACGCCAGCCGCCAGAGCCAATGAAGGTTCATGGTGATATTCTTGCGGCAAACTCGCCATATCTTCGGCATCCACATAAGGTGGATTACTGATGATTAAATCAAAAGTCTGTGTAACTGGGATATGACTAAACACATCCGATTGCACTAAATGAATCTGATGCGCTAGATCGTGTTTGGCCACATTTATTTTAGCGACTTCTAGCGCTTCGGCAGAAATATCTGCTGCATAAATTTCAGCCGAGGGGATTGCCAAAGCTGTGGCTATAGCCATACATCCGCTACCCGTACCTATTTCTAATACCGATTCTATGGTCTCGGCAGCACTCCATGGGGCAAATTGCGCTTGGATGATTTCGGCAAAGGGTGAACGTGGGATCAAAACCCGCTCATCTACATAAAAAGGCAACTCCGCAAACCAAGCTTCATGAGTAAGATAAGGCACCGGTATCTTTTGTTCTATACGGCGCACCAATTGAGCAAACAACGCAGTCTTTTCATGAGACAATAAATGGGTACCCCATATCCACTCTGGAATATCTAGAGGTAAAGACAGAGATCCTAAAACAAGAGCCGCCATATCATCCCAAATCGAGATCGTACCATGGCCACAATAGAGCCCCGCTATGGTCGCTTGCGACACTGCAAAACGCAAAAAATCACCTAAAGTATCTAGGTTTTCACTTGCTTCGACTTGTAGATCAGTTAATTGAGTCATAGAAAAAATGTATATAATAGATTAAGGATGTGTAGTATACAGGGAAAATCGTTACTTTTCTATATACTCTTCGCATTTGATTTTTAGGGGGTGTTGCCTTCGCTCATCTCGCACCAGTCATGTGTGTTACCCTTGGTGTGCTAGAGCTAGTCTTTTACCCTAAAAACCAACTGCTATGAGTATAGATAGCGTGTAACCAAAAAACCTGCTGGAAGAAAGTGTGGTGTGTTATACAGAAATTATCTTGACTCCCCCGAGATCAAGGCTTTCTTCCGGTATATTTCCTAACACTTCTTCCAGCAGGGCTAGGCATAGCTTTGTATTTACGCATGAGCAAGACCCAATCCGTAGCTACAAAGGATATTTATCAAGGCTTATAGTGTAAGATCAGCAGCCAGCCCTATCTCATCCCCATAATGCATGATGATAAACATCTCCCGCAGGAGGCTTATGTGCTGTGGAGAAGACGTACACAGCAGCCTAAGCTTTACAATTAATACTTTAAAACATTTTATTTATATTGTCAATGGCATTTTGGCTTTTTTGTTTCTTTTTCTTAAAAAAGATGCGTTTGCACATAGTTTTGGTGTATAATCATTGCGGTTTAAATGATGAATAATGAATCAGTTAGCGTATATAACACATTTGGAGAATATAGGAATGTCAAAATTAAGCACTGTCTTAAAAGCTTTAATGCACGACGTAGGGATCACAGTTACCGAATTGGCCAGGCAAACTGGCGTAGGTCAGCCAGTTATTCATCGTATGGCCTCAGGCGAAACTGATAACCCCAAGGTTGGCTCATTAAGCCCCATTGCCAAGTTCTTTGGTATTAACATTAGCATGTTAATAGGCGACGAACCCTTGTTACCCAGCCGTTTCGCAGGTAGTTATAACCCTTACTACCGCAGTTGGAGCCAATTGCCTTTATTAAATTGGGAACAATGTATAGCTTGGCCGGAAAAGCATTTGCCAGCAGAAATTTGCAGTGTCATCTCAACGGAATCCAATGTTACAGACAAGGCCTTTGCTGTACGTATGGAAGATCACACCATGGAGCCGCAATACCCTAAAGATACTTTAATGATCTTCGAACCCAGTATTACTGCCAGTGACAAAGACATAGTCGCTATCTATGTAGAAGGACAAAATAAAATTCAAGTTAAGCAACTGATGCTAGACGGAAAAGATGTATATTTGAAACCTTTAAACGACGATTTTGAGATCAACCGCGTTGACAAACCGCACCGTATTTTAGGTGTATTAGTACAATCCTTGACCGAATACTACCAAGACCAATTGCGTAAAGAAGTTGAACCAGAAGAAGCTTCTCCTGTTAAAAAGAAAAAGTTTTCTAAGGAAGAAATATCATAGAAAAGAAGCTAGCATACTCACAGCAGTTGGTTTTTAGGCGAGGCGCCGAGCTCTCGAGCACCAGGAATAACGTACTCTGTCATACACTAGTGCAAGAAGAGCGAAAGCAACAAAGCCTAACTACAAATGCGAAGAGTATATACTCACAGCAGTTGGTTTTTAGGCGCGGCGCCGAGCTCTCGAGCACCAGGAATAACGTACTCTGTCATACACTAGTGCAAGAAGAGCGAAAGCAACAAAGCCTAACTACAAATGCGAAGAGTATATACTCACAGCAGTTGGTTTTTAGGCGCGGCGCCGAGCTCTCGAGCACCAGGAGTGTAGTACTCTACATGACTGGTGCGAGATGGGCGAAGGCAACAAAGCATAAAAATCAAATGCGAAGAGTATAGAGATGCATTTTGGTGTACTGGCAAATATCATTACTGTTTTATTTGCTGCGGTAGTCGTTACCACCGTTTTACGGCGTTTACGACTACCCCCCATCCTAGGATACTTACTAGTCGGCATGATAGTTGGTCCTTATGGACTAGACTGGATTGCCGACTCAAAAAATGTTGTTGATCTTGCTGAATTTGGTGTAGTCTTCTTGATGTTCACCATCGGCCTAGAATTTTCCTTACCCAAGCTCATTGCCTTAAGGCGCAGCGTATTGGGTTTAGGCAGCTTGCAAGTCGTTATTACCAGCATTGTTGCAGGATCATTGGCTTATTGGTATGGTTTTAGCCTCACCGCCGCTTTAGTAGTAGCCGCAACCATTGCCATGTCGTCTACAGCGATTGTCAGTAAACAATTAAAAGATCAATTAGAATTAAACCAAGCTCATGGTAAAAATGCCATAGGCGTATTATTATTCCAAGATCTGGCCGTTATTCCATTTTTGATTTTAATCCCCAGCCTAGCCAATGGTAACCACGATGTATGGAAACCACTGATTGAATCATTATTTAAAGGCGGCTTAGTGCTCTTAGTCATGTTAGGTTTAGGTCGTTGGGTAATGCGCCCCTTGTTTCATGAAATTGCCAAAGCACGCTCATTAGAACTATTTACCATCACCGTATTGTTAGTTACTTTGTCTGCAGCTTGGTTAACGGAAATCGCTGGTTTATCCTTAGCGCTAGGTGCTTTTTTATCCGGCATGATGTTAGGGGAAACCGAATATCGTCATCAGATTGAAGTAGAAATTAGGCCTTTTAGAGATGTTTTATTAGGCTTATTTTTCATTTCTACTGGCATGTTGTTAAACTATCATATTTTACACAAAGCCTTGTTGCCTTTGGTGATATTGATCTTAACCATCACCGTGATCAAAGCGATCATCATCTATGGCTCGGCGCGCTTATTGCGCATAGACAATAAAGACAGTTTAAAAACAGCCTTGGTATTGGCACAAGGGGGTGAATTTGGTTTTGCGCTATTATCCATCGCTTTTGGCGAAAACATCATCCCAGTTACTCATGGACAAGTGATCTTAGCTGCTCTGGTATTCAGTATGGCCATGTCGCCTTTTTTAATTCGTTACAACGAGCAAATCGCTTGCTTCTTCCTAAGAAAGAAACAAGAACCATCGTCTCCTCCACCAAAGACACTTAGTCAAGAAGCCTTGCAACGAGTCAGCGGTGTACACGATCACATCATCATCTGTGGTTATGGCCGTGTAGGACAAAATATGGCGCGCTTTTTAGAGCGTGAAAACTTTGAAATCATTGCCGTAGACATGGATCCAAAACGCGTTATAGACAGCGAACTAGCCGGTAACACGGTTATCTTTGGCGATTCCGGTAATTTGGCTTTGCTAAAATCTATAGGGTTGGATAAAGCACGCGCGTTGGTCTTTAGTTTCTTAGACAGTCATACGGTATTGAATATACTGCCGCAAATTCGCAGAGAGCTACCCCATTTGCCTATATTGGTACGCACCCGCGATGATTCCCAATTGGAGTTGTATCAAAAGGCAGGCGCCACTGAAGTGGTTCCCGAAACATTAGAAGCAAGCCTCATGTTGTCTTTTCAAACCATGATTTTACTGCAGATTCCACCGCGCAAAGCAATGCGCCATTTAATGCATGCACGTAAAAATCGCTATCAACTGTTACATGAATATTTTCCAGGCGAAGGGCTAGAAGATACGCTAGACATGACACCAGAGAAAAAACAACTGGCGGTGGTAACCCTAGACAAGAATGCTTTTGCTATAGGCGCCTTAGTCAAAGACTTAAGCTTGGAAAATGTGGCCTTATCCGCTGTGCGCCGTGGTGGTATACGCGGCGACGAACCCTCCCCTAATACAGAACTCAGAGAACAAGATGTGTTAATACTCTATGGCACACCACAACAATTAGCCCGAGCCGAGAAAAAATTGTTGCAGGGGTGATGTAAACTAAGCAAGGAAATGAAATTGGTATCGAGCCCCATTATGTTTGCTTGCTACAAAGCACAATAGTGATGGACGGGTGGCACGCGACAGAGGTCTCCGCCCGCGCGCAGGTACGAGCACGTAGGAACTATAATATTTAACCCTGGATCATGAATTCGTTTGATTCTGTGCAAGTCAGTCATTAGAATGTTGTTATCGTGCTAAGTCTATTTATTTTATGATACTTAGTTGCTACACGCTCCGTCATTACCTCACCCGTCGCATCAACATAAACCCTACCCCCGAAAATAACAACAAAGGGAGCAAGGCGGCGAATATGGGTGGGATCTGATACAGCAAACAGAAAGGGCCTATAAATTGATTGACGATGTAAAATAAAAAGCCGAGACTAATACCCGCCACCAAACGCAATCCCATAGTAGCGCTGCGCAAAGGCCCAAATATAAAGGGAATCGCTAAAAACATCATCACACAAGCGGTTAAAGGCGCAAAAATTCTTTGCCAAAAGTTCAAAGCAAAATCGGCCGAGCGCAAGGCATTTTGATTTTGATAATAGATAATTTTTTGCAGCTTCAGTAAGGTCATTTGATTCGGCTCAACCGAAGCGATGCGCAAAATGAGCGGGTCCAATTGCAATGGCCACCATTGCTTAGCCGTGCTCTCTGAGGTGGTTTTGTCTGCAGTAATATGAGTGATTTCCACTCCTTTTACTTCCCAGCCATTGCCTTGATGCTGTCCTTCTTGAGCGGAACTGACCGTCGTTAAATGATGGGCGTTATCAAATTGATAACGCGTTAAACCGGTGACTGCGCCACTGCGATTAACGGCATCAAAATGAAAAAAACTATCGCCTTCACGTACCCATATACCGTATTGGGTAGCCACCGCTTGACCACGACTGCGTGCAACGGCTTTCATAATTTCCGCTTCATGGTTTAATTTAGGTGCCAATGTTTCATAAAATACACAGACTATAAGCACAAATACTAAAATGGAACTTAAAATAATACGCACAATTTGCATCAAGGTCATACCCGAGCTGCGCATCACTACCAACTCACTGTGACTGGCCAAATGCCCCAGCCCCATCAAAGCCCCCAATAGACCTGCCATAGGAAACATCGTATATAAATCATTGGGCATGGTCATTAACACATAAGCAACCGCCGTCCATAAGGTATAACTACCATCGCCTACATCGTTAAATTCAGTCATGAGACGTACAAAGAAATCCATGCCTAAAAATATGAGCAATACTATTAATGTAGTGGTCGTGATCACCTTGAATAAATAACGCGATAAAATACTCATTCTGTTTTATTCCAAAACTGTAGACGTTTCCTAATTTTCTGCCATTGATAAGGTTCTAGATACAAAGATAGTGCTATCAATAATAAGACGATGTGTAAAAACCATAGGCCTATATAGGACGGAATGGTGCCGTTTTCTAACCACCCTCTGGCCACAAATTGCATATTGGCATAAACTGTATACAGTAAAACAGCCGGGATCAATTTACGATATCGTCCCTGCCGTGGGCTAACTCGACTCAAGGGTAAGGCCAACAAGACTAAAATGGGTACCGACAGCGGCATCGAGATACGCCATTGCAATTCTGCCATCGCTTTCTTATTGGTAAACGCTTGTGCCCACAGATCCCTTAAGCTTAAGCTATCATAACGTACTTTACTTTTAATATTATCGGTATCGGGGATGCGTGCACCATATTGTTTAAAATGAATCACGCGAAAATCGCGCTGTCCAGGAACACCGCTGTATTCTATGCCGTTTTCTGCTACTACAAAGGAACCACCCAATGCGGCATTTTGCATTTGATATGCCTTATCCGCCGACAACACCCGCCATACCGGCACTTTGGTAGCCACATCTATGCCATTTATTTTTTTATGTACAGTCACGGACTCTCTTTTGGCTATAAAAATATTTTGTGCTGTTTGTGTTTGATTATCTACATTTTCTACATACACAACATTTTGATCGTTAAGACTTTTAAAACGCCCCGGCACCAAGGTATTGATGATAATGGTAGCGGGATTGGTAGCAAGGATTTTGTTTTTATCGCGTATCAACCAGGGCGTAATATAAAAGTTCATTACCAATACCAAGACAAAAACGACGCTGGCAAAAGTGAATGTATAGTTGAGCAATTGTTTTTGACTCACGCCACAGGCTTGCAACACCGTCATTTCACTGTCTACATAAAGACGACCATAGGCCAATAAGATGGCCATAAATAAACCTATAGGCAGTAAAAATCCCAATAATATGGGTATTTCCAAAGCCATGATTTTAAGCAACATACCGCCTGTAAGTTTACCTGCAGCGGCACGTCCTAAAAATTGTACCACTTGGTTACTTAAGAAAATCAATACCAAAATACCACTGATAACACATACATGGGCATAGATTTCTTTGGCCAGATACTTTTTAATAACCACGGTAGCTACTCACTCTTTTTAAAACTCGCTTTATTAATCCGATTTCGCTATAATTTTAGCCCTGGCCCATTATTACCATATTTGAGGATCATCATGAATTTTACGCTAAGCGCCGACGCACCACAACAAATCAAAGCAGATTGTTTGATCATTCCCCTATTTACAGAGTCTAAGACTAAGGGCCCTCAAGTCAAATTACCCGCTAAAATTGCCAAAATTTTAACCGATTCTGTGCAATTAGGCAATATCAATACTGATTGTGGAGCCGTAAATTGGCTATTTGATATCAAAGAATGCACAGCATCACGCCTATTGGTGGTTGGTTTGGGCTCAGCCAGCGATTTTACAGCAGAAAAAGCCGTTAAGGCCTTACAAGCAGCCATGGCTTCCTTATTACAAAAACAATATACCAGTGCCGCCATTATTTTAGATGGCCTAGCCTGTAAAGCCTTAGATGAAGCACAGTGGGTACAGCAAGCAGCATTGGCCTTCAACGAAAAGGCGTATCAATTTAATACATTCAAGACTAAAACAGCCGCTAAAAAACCTACTCTAAAAGCCATCTCTTTTTGTGTGGACAAAGGCAGCATAAAAAATGGACAGAAAGCATTGGATTACGCTCTTGCGCTAGCCGATGGCATGTCTTTTGTTAAAGATTTAGCCAACACCCCGGCTAATCATTGTACGCCCAGCGCTATAGCCAAAACAGTTCAAGAAATGGTCAAAAAATACACTAAAGTCAAGACCACCGTTCTCTCTGTAGCTGAGATGAAAAAATTGGGCATGAATACCATTTTAGCCGTAGGTCAAGGCAGCCGCCATGAACCTAAATTTATCATTGTAGAATACAACGGCGGTAAAAAATCACAAGCGCCCATCGCTTTGGTCGGTAAAGGTATCACCTTCGACACCGGCGGTATTTCCATCAAACCGCCTGGCGCTATGGATGAAATGAAATACGATATGTGCGGTGCAGCGACGGTATTAGGTGCTATTAAAGTAGCTGCAACATTGAATCTACCCATTAACCTAGTGGCTTTCGCCGCTTGCGCCGAAAATATGCCGGGTGGTAATGCTATCAAACCCGGTGACATCGTCACCACGCTATCAGGTCAAACCGTAGAAATCCTCAATACCGATGCCGAAGGCCGTTTGGTATTATGCGATGCTCTAACTTATTGTGCGCGTTATAAACCTGAAGTGGTATTGGACTTTGCCACATTGACCGGCGCCATGGTGGTAGCCTTAGGAACCCATACTTCTGGCTTTTTTACCGATGATGAAGAATTAGCAAGTGCATTAAATGTAGCTTCAAAAAATAGCTTAGATCCTGCTTGGCGTATGCCCTTGATTGATTTTTTTATAGACGACTTAAAAAGCAATTTTGCCGATCTAGCCAATATTGCTCCGCACCGTTGGGGTGGCGCAATTGAAGCAGCAGTTTTCTTAGCGCAATTTACACAAGATTATCGTTGGGCACATTTCGATATCGCTGGCACCGCCTACGCTTCAGGCGCCAACAAAGGCGCTACCGCACGGCCACTGCCCTTGCTGATGGATTATTTGTGTCAACGTGCTTATGGAAAATCATGAGTCTTAATGTAGATTTTTACGTATTAAAAGAAACGGGTGCTGAAGCCAGCACCCTACTCGCCTGTCGTTTAGCAGAAAAGGCCTACTTACACCATAAAACAGTTTACATACATTGTGCTGACAATAAAACGGCAGCAGCTATAGATCACCTGCTATGGACCTTCAAAGAGGAAAGTTTTATCCCTCATGCAAATGCCTCAGCCATTACAGCGGCACATGCACCTATAGTCATAGGCTGTGCTCATGATGAGCAAAACCGCGCTTATGATATTTTGCTTAACTTACATTCTGAGATAAAACCTGACTGGCAAAAATTTAGTAGAATATTAGATATTATTGCCAATGAACCGCTGTCCAAAGAACTAGGGCGACAACGTTATAAATACTACCGTGAAGCTCAGTGCCAATTAAATCTACACGAATTATAATTAAAGAGTATATTATGAACGAGCCATTACCCTCTCAATATATCCCCGATGCTTTAGAAAAAGAATGTTATGCATTTTGGGAACAACAAGGTTATTTTAAGCCACAAGGTAACGGCAATCCCTATTGCATTATGTTGCCTCCTCCCAATGTCACTGGCAGCCTGCATATGGGCCATGGTTTTCAACACACTTTAATGGATATTCTGACTCGCTATCACCGCATGCAAGGCGATAATACTCTGTGGCAACCCGGCACCGATCATGCAGGTATTTCTACCCAAATGGTGGTAGAAAGACAATTATTACAAAAAAATAAATCGCGTCATGATCTGGGCAGAGAAGCTTTTGTAGACGAGATTTGGCAATGGAAAAAAATATCCGGTTCGCGTATCACGGAACAAATGCGCGTCATGGGCAATTCTTGTGATTGGACGCGTGAACGTTTCACTTTAGATGAAGGTTTATCTACAGCGGTCAATACTGCTTTTATTAAACTATACGAACAAGGTTTGATTTATCGCGCTAAACGTTTAGTGAATTGGGATCCTAAATTATTAACTGCGATTTCTGATTTAGAGGTCTTAAATGAAGAAGAAGATGGCTTTTTATGGCACCTACAGTATCCCGTTATAGGTTGTAAGGATGTATTAACGGTTGCCACCACGCGCCCGGAAACTTTATTGGGCGATACAGCCGTTGCTGTACATCCAGACGATAGTCGTTATCAGCATTTAATAGGCAAAAAAGTCGCTCTGCCCTTAACCGATCGTGAAATTCCTATTATTGCTGACGATAGCATAGACATGGAATTTGGCAGCGGTGCAGTAAAAATAACTCCGGCACACGATTTCAACGATTACGACATGGGATTGCGTCATAATTTAGCCATGATCAATATTCTTACAGCTGATGCTCATTTAAATGAAACCGTACCCAAGGCTTATAAAGGCTTAGATCGTTTCATCGCCCGTGAAAAAATATTAGAGGATTTAAAAGAACAAGGCTTACTCATCAAAATTGAGCCTCATCGCTTAAAAATTCCGCGCGGAGATCGTTCCGGCGTCATCGTAGAGCCGTATTTAACGGATCAATGGTTTGTGAAAATGGCCGACTTGGCTAAACCGGCCATAGACGTAGTCAAGGAAGGCAAAATACGCTTTGTGCCCGAAAATTGGCAAAATACCTATTTTCAGTGGTTAGACAATATTCACGATTGGTGCATCAGTAGACAATTATGGTGGGGACATCGTATTCCTGTTTGGTATGATGATAAAGGTGCGCAATTTGTAGGGGAAAGTGAAGCTGCCGTGCGTGCAAAGTATAAAATTGCTGATAATGTAGTTTTAACCCAAGATAACGATGTATTAGACACTTGGTTTTCTTCGGCATTATGGCCTTTTTCTACCTTAGGTTGGCCCGAGAAAACTCCAGATTTAAAAACCTTCTACCCTACTTCGGTACTCATCACCGGCTTTGATATCTTATTTTTCTGGGTAGCACGCATGGTGATGATGGGTTTAAACTTCATGGGGAATGTTCCGTTCAAAACCGTTTACATTACCGGCCTGATACGCGATCACGAAGGGCAAAAGATGTCTAAGACCAAAGGGAATGTCTTAGACCCTCTAGATTTAATCCACGGCATCGATCTAGAAACATTGATTGAAAAACGCGTTAGCGGTTTAATGCAACCACAAATGGCAGCGCGCATTGAAAAAGTCACTCGAGAACACTACCCAGACGGCATTCCTGCTTTTGGTACCGATGCCTTGCGTTTTACCTTCTGCGCCTTAGCCTCTACTGGGCGCAATATACGCTTTGATTTAGCGCGTTTAAGTGGCTATCGTAACTTCTGCAATAAATTATGGAATGCGGCACGTTTTATTTTACTGCAGACCACCGATAAGCCTATAGCCAAAAGCTATACGCTGCAAGAACTGTCCCTAGGCGAACGCTGGTTGTTATCGCGCTTACACCATACGATTCAGTTAGCTAAAGAACACTTAAACACGTATCGTTTTGATCTATTGGCGCAACAATTGTATGAATTTGCTTGGGATGAATTATGCGACTGGGGCCTAGAATGGTCTAAAACTATCCTACAAAGCGATGTCTCCGAGGATAAAAAAGCCCAAACTCGTTACGTTTTAATCCACGCTTTTGAAAGTTTATTAGCCTTGTTACATCCTATTATCCCATTTATAACCGAAAAACTATGGCAATCCTTTAAGCCTTTATTGGCATTAACAGAACCGTCATTAATGCTGCGCGCTTATCCACAATACGATGCCAGTTTATACGATAAAGATACTGAAGATTTATTTGCTCTAGTACAAACCATCATTGTGGCGGTGAGGAATATACGCGTAGAAATGAATATTACGCCAGGAAAACCTTTGGCCTTATCTTTAATGACGGCAAACAATGCTGTGCGCACTAGATTAAGCCCTTATTTGGACAACCTAAAGCCGTTAGCCCGTTTATCAAACATTACCTGGATAGATCAGCCCCCTAGCCAGCAACAATTTGCCACGGCGGAAATTAAGGATATTACTTGTTTTATAGATTTAGCGGGTCTTATAGACATGGCGGCCGAAAAAGAGCGTCTTAGCAAAGAAAAGCTAAAATTAGAACAAGAAATTAGCAAATGCCGCGCCAAATTGGACAACGCTCAATTTGTAGATCGCGCACCTCTTGCCGTGGTCGAGCAAGAAAAAGCCCGTTTAACGGAATTTAGCGTTACTTTGGAAAAGGTAATAATGCAATTGCAGCGGTATTGAGTGTATACTACGCCACAATAATTATACTCACAGCAGTTGGTTTTTAGGCGAGGCGCCGAGGTCTCAAGCACCAGGAGTGTAGTACTCTACATGACTGGGGCGAGATGGGCGTAGGCAACAAAGCCTAAGAATCAAATGCGAAGAGTCTATACAACTAAGTTCAAGGAATGAGCCTATATGAATGTGTTAAACATCGCGTTTAATGTAATCAGCAAGTTAAAGAAAACTAAGCGCGAAATTACCCAATTTAACTCAGTGGAAAAAAGCTACTTATTAGCGCAGTTGTTTTTTATCATAGGCTTAACCCTACTCCCTACGGTATTACCCCTGGTCATCAATGCTATCACCGGAGAAACAGCTAAAATTGGTATAATCAATGCTATTTCCACTTGGGCCATCATGATAGCGACTTTCTTTTCTGGCAATATCATCAAACTTTTTTCTATGCGCAAATTACTGATAGGTCAATCCTTCGCACAAGTGATATTATACTTAGCCGTAACGGTGCTGTTATTTGAGAAACAGTTGACTATTCCTTTATTGATCCTTGTATTGATTATCAGCGGCATGGTTTCTACTTTAAGCACTCTATTGAACACGGATAAAGCAGGCTCGAATCGTATATTTTCTACTGCCGAAAAAAAAGAAACGGCTCTTTACATTTATAATTTATTCTTTTACATCAGTATGGTGATATTACCCATTTTTTTTGGCGTATTGATAGATTCTATAGGAAAACGTATTGGAGTAGAATCAGCCCTAGCCACCGCTTATCTTCTTTTTTGTGCATCCATGTTAACTTGTGGCATCATTTACATCAAAAATGTATACCCATCCAAGGACACCATTCTTCATATCAGCAATAAAAAACCTATTTCAAGAAAAAATATATTATTCAAAACACATACAAATATGTGGGATGCTACAAAGATTGTCTGGCATAACAGCGCATTAAGAGTATGTTTTCTATTCACCAGTATAGAGGCTTTTATATGCAAGCCTTTCTCTATTGTAGTCCTACCTACTTTAGCCATCGACATTTTACACCGTGGGGCAACGGGTAATGGTTTATTACTAGGCGCAACCAATGCAGGCGGTATGTTAGCCACCATACTATTATTAAGCGGAAAAAGACTACAAAAAAAATATGGCTTTTATCGTTATATTTTTTGGTTAGCCGTATTCTCTTCTTGCGCTTTTATTCCCTCTATCTTCTTGTGGAAATACCCTCTACTTTGGATAGCTGCTCCGGCATCGCTCTGTATCCAATTCTTTTTAGAGCCCTTATCCGGCCGAGTGGAACTTCTAGTGCAATTAGAAGTGAATGGGGATGAAAAAGCAAAAGCAGAAGAACCAAATATTTTTGGTTTGCTAGAACTGACATCAAATCTAGCCTTAAGCGTGGGTTGTATTGTCTTCGGATCGATTTTCCTGCATTCTTCTTCAAATAGTTGGCTTTATAGCTTTTTAGGTTCCTATGCGCCACTGAAAATAATCACGCTTCTTTTAGCTATTTATGGCGTCATTAATATTTTAACCATCATTTGGTTTAAGCGTCATATTTATCACACATATCCTCTAGGCTATATTTCAGAGGAAGAAGAAATGCATCAACTGGAAGATAGATTACAACACGAGCATTTACCCCACTCTCTGACAGAGGTATTTCAAACTCCCATTCCTGCAGCACACCCCACCATTGTACTGCTGGCCTCAGCGACCGATGATCATCTGGCTCAAGCGCGTGCAGATAGAACCCATTACAGTAAAGATATTCATCTGGTTTTAGATTCTGCTTGGATTTTAGAAGAATTACAAGAAGACGGTACCAATAGAATTTATCTAAAAAAAGGGCTTTATTTTGACAGAGAGGGCGACCCCATTTTGGCCGAATATAAAGTCCCTAGATTGATCCATTATTTCGCCAATTTTTATAACCCATCTGATCCCTTAAATATCAGCACGGTTAATCTTGAAAATAGGCTAGACACCCCCATGTCGGCCTCGTCTAGACTACAAGATTTAATCAATGAAAGTCTACTCATGCGTATTTGGCTTTCGTCTAGAGGTATATTGGCACCGATCACTTGCGCTTTTCTTATGCCAGATCATAAATTAATCTCTGAAATTAACACCAAAGAAAAGAAACCCTTGTTAAGTACTTTTATCGTTTCATTTCCAGTAGATGAAATCGATAAGCGTAATATCATTCGAGAGCAACTCCTTACTTTCTTAAGTTTATACCACGGCCACGAATTAGTGATTAAACCTTCTGGCTCAGGCATTACTCCTCCTGAAGGCGTTGAATTCTTTACTGCGGATGACATCGAAGGCATGGTAGAGCATGTAATGGCTCTATCACAACACCGCTTGATGACCTCGACTAGCGCTATTCTCATTGAAGAGTGTTTTCATCCACCTGCATTATTCTTAAGCTATAACCAAAATGATGGCAGTGGCCGCTATTGCATTCTAGAAAAGCCCACCCCGTTACATATTTTAAGCTTAGACGAGATCGCCACAGCAGATGAAACAACTAAAAAAGAATGGGTTGTACACGTGCTCGCCGCACGTACCCCATGGAACAAATGCTTAACTACCGGCTTAATTGCCAGAGCTGATAATTACGGGCAACCATTGACTAAATCAGCGGCTGTCATCCCATTTGAAAATATGATCAGTGCTTTAAGAATTCAACATGGCTTATTTAAAACGGATGATGAAATATGGGCGCTTGAAAAAGAAATCGATGATTTGGCTACACAAGTATTATTGGCTATAGATGAAGAGCAAAAGCAATATCCTCCTGCTGCCAACGATCCACTGCAGTCTCAAGTCGATTATTTTGGTTTGGACTTAATTTTTCTGTCCATCAACGGCGTATTAAAACCAAAAATTATCGCTTTTCATGATCATACCGTAGGAAGACAATATCAGTTTGACAGCGTCTATCCAGAACTATTAGGAGAACATTCTAAAATTTGGTTTGCGACTATGTTCAGCAGAGCAAGACAAAGTGCCTGTAAGGGCAAACGTTTGCTCTTAGTGGGGGCCGGCGATGAAACGAGACGACCTTTTTTAGAATGTGCCATTAAATTAGGCATAGAGATCATACTGTTAGAACAGGAACTTTCTTGGGCAAAGGATTTAGTTTCTGAATTTCTTATGGTTACTCACGATAAGGATGTAGAAGTAATGCGTCAGCAAGCCTTGCTGGCCATATCGCAATCCATCAGTTCTTTTGGTGCTATTGATGGTATTACTACATATTGTACTCAATACATTATGGCAACAGCCGAACTCGCTAGAGACTTGAATTTACCTTATTTAAGTGTAAGCAATGCGCGCACAACCACCAATAAATTAAAAATACAAACCACGTTATCCGCGGCTAGTTTAGCTGTACCTCTGTATTTTCATGTGACCGACGAAAACAAGTTGGAAATAATACTGCATCAGATCAACCGTATTCAACACACAACCGGTCTTCCTCGTTTTCCTATGATAATCAAACCGCTTTTTGAATCTAAAAATATAAATGTGACAAAAGTTCACGGCCTGGAAGAAATACGTTCGTTTTTCCAAAATTTTGGTTCTAACTATACTGATAAATCATTTGTAATAGAAGAGTTTATTGAAGGCAAAGAGTTTTTTGCAGATGTGGTTATTCAAGATTCAAAAATAAAACATAGTGCCATTACCGATAATGAATCCAAGCTTATAGGTGAAACCCTGCTTCCCAATAAACACTCCCTGCCCTGCACACAGCTTCAAACTCAAGAACAGCAAGCCTGCATCAATCTGGCTACGCTTTCTTTACACGCACTGGAGATCAGCGATGGCATTATACATATAAAAGGTATTTATGAAGCCAACCAGAAAGGGGCCTATATTTTAGAAATCCATCCGTGCCCCGCAGAACGTTATTTGTCACTATGGCATCACGATGTGTGGGGCATTGATATTCCAGAATTATTCTTTGCCATTGCTTTACAAATTCCTATTAATGCCCAAGCCTCCGATGTCCCTTTGACTTATTTGGAATCATATAATTTTATCACTACCCAAGGGGGAATTTTTCAGGAATGGACAGGGCTAGAACAACTGGCTCAATGCCCTGGGTTTAAAACCTTTTATTCTTTAGCCAAAGCAGGTGATAGAATCACAGTTGCAAAGGATGAATTTAAAAATTTAGGCTACTTGATTGTAGAAGGTCAAACCAAGGCCGAAGCTCTAGCACATTTTGAAAATTGTGTCTCTAAAATTCATTATACGACCAGAGGAGCTTGGTAGTTGCTATGAACTTATTAAACATGCCATTCACTATGATGAACAAGTTAAAAAGAATCCTGCGTGAACTAAGCCAATTCAATCGTGTTGAAAAAAGTTATCTATTAGCACAGTTCTTTTCTATTATAGGTCTAGCCATACTTTTGACACTATTGCCCATAGTTGTCAATGCCGTTACAGGAAAAGCCGCTATGATCGGTATGGTCATGGCTATTTCCACTTGGGCCCTTATGATACCAACTTTCTTCTCGGGCAATATCGTCGCTCTCTTATCCATGCGTAAAGTGCTCATACAGCAGTCTTTTGCACAGATGGCATTTTTCCTAATAATAGCGCTGCTATTATTTATTAAACAATTAACTATCCCTTTACTGATTATTATCTTAATTGCTAGTGGTCTGGTTTCTACTTTGAGTAATCTTCTGAATATAGATCGAGGAGGCTCTAGTCGTATTTTTTCTACTCCAGCAAAAAAAGAAACGGCTCTTTACCTTTACAACCTCTCTTTCTATCTTAGCATGATAATAGTACCCATTACTTTAGGTCTGCTCATTGATTTGGTTAGAAAATATATTGGTATAGAATTCGCCTTAGCACTTTCCTATCTCATTTTTTGCTCATTCATGTTGGCTAGCGCTATTCTTTATATCAAGGATCTATATCCACTCACAGATATTACTATCGATACTAATAACAAACAATTTATTACAAAAAAGAATATATTGCTTAAAACACATAAAAATATGTGGAATGCTATAAAAATTGTTTGGCATAATCCGGCATTAAGATTATGTTTCATGTTATACAATATAGATACTTTTATCTACACCCCCTTGACTATAGTCGTATTACCTACTTTAGCTATTAATATTTTACACCGCGGGGCAACCGGTAGTGGGTTATTATTGGGTGCTACCAATGCAGGGGCTGTGTTAGCAATACTCTTTTTATTAGGTGGAAAGCAATCGCAAAAAAAATATGGCCTTTATCGCTATATCTTTTGGTTAACAATACTCGCTTCCTGTGCCTTCATTCCCTCTATTTTATTCTGGAAGTATCCCATTCTTTGGATCGCTGCTTTCGCAGCATTGTGCATAAAAATCTTTTTAGAGCCACAAAAAAGCAGATTAGAACTCCTAGTTCAATTAGAAATTAATGGCGATGAAAATGCTAAAACAGAAGAATCTAATGTTTTTGCTATATTACAATTATCATCAAGCTTCATTTTGAGTTTAGGTTGCTTTGTCTTTGGATGGATTTTTATACATTCTTCTTCAGGGACATGGCTTTATAATTCTTTAGGACCCTCTGCGCCACTGAAGATACTCACGCTTCTTCTGCTTATTTATGGCGTCATTAATATTTTAGCAATTATTTTTTTAAAACACTATATCTATCGCGTCTATCCTTTGGGCTATATTTCAGAAGAAGAAACAATGCAGCAACTAAAAGAGAGTTTGCAACATCAACAGCTAAATCAACCTATAATTGAAATTTTTCGCAAACCCTTTCCTGCAACACAACCTACCATTGCACTACTTGCTTCAGCCACTGACGATCATTTAGCTCAAGCGCAAGCAAGCGTATTTTATTACAACAGGGATATTCACTTGGTGTTGGATTCTGCTTGGATATTAGAAGTACTACAAGAGGATGGAACCAATAGACTTTATCTAAAAAAAGGCATCTACTTTGATAGAGAGGGCGATCCTATTCTTGCTGAATATAAAACACCTAAATTAATTCATTATTATGCTAATTTCTACAATCCATCTGACCCCTTAAATATTAGCACGGTTAATCTTGAAAACAGACTGGATACCCCCATGTCGGCTTCATCTAGACTACAACGTTTAATTAATGATAATCTTTTAATGCATATTTGGCTTTCGT
>JBIPMB010000083.1:0-9080 GCA_044369355.1 Gammaproteobacteria bacterium
GGATGGGTTTACGGCGTGTTTGACACAACGGCAACGATGGCTTTGAACGAGTAACCTGTGAGTTTGAGAATCTCGCATCTTGAAGTGGAATGGGTATATGCGCAAAAAGATGAAAAACAAGGCATTCCTCCTTATTTACGAGCATTACGCCAATCTTTAATTTATAATTTTTTGGAAAACAATCCGAATGCTACTCCTGATTTTTCCAAAGAACTAGAGCAGCATCTAGCGATTCTTTTTAAACCAGAAAATGACACTGAACTAGACTTAATGAGCCATGCACAACGTTATCAGAAAAAAATATCTAACGAAAAATACTCTGAAGCTTATACAGAAGCTTTAGAATCGAATAAACAGATCATGAAGCTTTACACTAAACTATTAGGCGATGATGGCGGAGATCCTATCGTGGCACAAATGGCGCAGTTACGCGTCGAGATGAAAGAAGCTTATAAAAGTGGTATTGTCAGCGCCCAAGGTTCCGCAGAAACCTTACACAAGGTCAATTTAGAGTTGGTTAATTCTATAGCCTATCTTGCAGGGCCGAAGTTACCTCAATTTAAACCGATACATACAGACGAAGACTGGGAAAAGCTTAAAGCGGATAGCGTCGATATCACTTCTCCTACCAAGAAATGGGCTCATCGTGTATTGATGGGGGTGGGAATGTCTTTGGCTTTGGTCTTGATAGTAGGGACCGGTGGCGTGGCTGCTGCACCTATCGTAGCGGCTGATATTGCATCCGCTGTATCGCCTACTATAGCGAATTCAGCCATAGGTTCAATTACATCCAGTTCTATTTTAGCCAGGGCACAGCGAGTTATGCGTTCAAGCAAGCAAGAAAATGAGCACGCGGATCGCCTATTTAATACGGCTGCAGGTTTAGCGAGTAACCTTACCCATTCGGCTGCTACCAAGGCTAGAGTAGCACCCGTGGCGGCGGATATGCCCGCAAGCAACCCCCCCAACAAGTCCGTAGCATCCCCTACACTGTCTCCCAACCACAGTGGCCTATTTCACCATGACGCAGATCATGTTAGACCGCAAGAGGAAGAGACGGATTCGGATGGCTCAAAGGATTCAGGGCATGTAGAGCCGATCCGTAAATAAGCTAGAACGGTATAGGGGCACTTCGCGAGGTGCCCTTTGTTATAAACGACGCATAGTTTTTGGCATTAAGGCTTCTTCATGGCATCACAGGTATCCCCACAAGCCTATTTCAGAGCGTGTATAGGCCTATGTGCGAGCCAGATTAGGGTCTAGAGTGGGTCTAAAGCAGTACAATATCGAGTCAAGTCAAGGAGTTGTATTCATTTCTATCTATAAATAGAGTGAAAAATGCTCAAAAATGCCAAAAAAGGTCTTTTTTTTCTTACTCCTTCATACTACCTTAAGGTTCGTTCGGTATAATGGTGATAAGTTGAATAATTAGATCTAAAAGCGAGGGTTAAGAAATGGGTAAAATTTACTCAGTTGATATGGAGCAATTACTAAGCTTTTCCGGTGTACAAGATGCCCGTAAAATCATTGGTGAAGGCGCGCCGGATGAGACCCTAGAGGAGAGTCTGGATCGTCTTTGTAAGGATATTGATCGGGAAAGCCCTGTTTTCAATGGGGATAAAGAGTCATTAGGATGTGAAAATAAAGGTGACTGGTCTGAAGCGCGAAAACAGAGAATTAAACAATTTTTAACTCAACACGGCTTTATAGCAGTGTTAAGCAGGTATCACCAGGATCGATCGGGCCTGTTATCAGCCTTATTGTCAAAATGTACTATATCTAAGCTTCCGGCGAATATATTTCCTTCTACGTTCAAAGCACAAGATAGGCAAGGGTTTAGTTTTCCTTTATTGAACGATAATGCTTTGGGGTTATCAGAGATTCTTTATGGGATAAGTTTGTCGGATGGGCGTACAGGGAAGAACAGTATCATTCCAGGGGAACTCCTGTTGCGAGGTAAATTTTCTGAAGGTATGAGTGAACCCAAATCAGTACGGGTTAGCAATGAATTCCTAAAAAAACTTCTAGAATATAAACCTGTAATGAGTGAAGGAAAACTTACTTATCCACGGTTAGAAATATATGGTTTTGAAATTATCAATAATGACGGAAAGTTTAACTCAAGAAATTTTAATGCGGCGATTAAACAGGCTGAACAAAATGAAGTGGAAGCTGCGCAAGAATTAGATGTTTTAAAAGAAAGTTTTAAAACATGGATGATTGAAAAAAGAGAGCAAGCAGAAAATTTGAAAAATATTTTTGACCTGACGGAGCATCGTCGCATTAAACCAGTAACAGTGGATGAAAATGGTGATGTTCAAGATAAGCGTGCTTCTGATAAGAATGGACATAAGATTGCATATACTCTAGACACAGCCATGGCTACCGCTATTTTCCGTGATTTACCTTTAGTGATTAAAGGTGAAAAAGATATAAAAAATTGCCCTGCATTGATCGATGCCATCGTTTGGTGTGGTGATCCTGACTTATCTGCGGCAATAAAACAAGCTTTACAACCTGTCATAGAGGCAGATCTTGAAAAATTTGAGCGACTTCTTGTGATTTATGGTTCTGGTGATAGCGTTGTAGACTTTGCGCAAGTGTATCAAGATGTTAGTGCTAAAGATGAACGCATAACCGTTGAACAATTACGTGCGGAAGCAGAGCTTTCAGTAAACGAAGTAGCAGAGACCGGATGGTTAGCAATAGAAGAAGATCGTGTTAAAAAAGAAATCTCTGATAAGATTAGTGCGATAGAGTCAGACGTTGATAAGCGAATAACAGAAAAGCAAGGATTGCTAGAAGAAAATGCTGATCAAGGAAATGACCAAGAAAACATAATTATATTGAACAGTATACGTGATCTCTTAAGAGAATCTCAGGAGTCTATTGATAAAGAAAAAAGAAAAGATCCAAAAAAAGAAGCGATTTCCAACTGGTTAGCAATAGAAGAAGAGCGTATTAAAAAAGAAATCTCTTATAAGACTAATGCGATAAAAGAAGACTTTCACAAAAGAATAACAGAAGAGCAAGGATTTCTAATAGGCAATGCTGATCAAGATTATGATCAAAAAAACATAAGTATAATGAATAATACCTTAAGGGAATATCAGAAATCTATTGATAATCAAAAAATCAGAGATCCAAAAAAAGAAGCGGCCTCCAATTATCAGATAGTATTAAGCAAGGAAAAAGAAGCTATTGATAAAGCTAAATTAGCAGTAGATGTTGCTGAAAAACATGTCGCTCCTAAGATTTCTAGCACGTTAGATAAAAATATTCATCAACTCCGTTTGCAAAAGATAGCTACAGAGAATGTGAGCCAGTTATGTTCAGAAGAAATACAAGCTGCGCAGAAACTAATGGATTTATCGTTAGAAGTAGAAGGTCAACGCATTGAAGAAGAAGTGGCTGAGAAAGTTAAAATCATACGAGAAACAGCAAAAACATCAATAGCTATAAGAGAACAAGATATACAAAGTAGAAGAGATGGTATTGCAGAGAAAATGCAAAGCATAGAAATTATAGAAGGTGAGATTGCAGCTATAGTGCCAAACGTGCAAAAAATAAAAAATGAAATTAAAGATCTAACATCTAGTGCTTTATTTTCTATAGAAGGAATCAGAAGTTTGAGTTCTGGGCAAGAAGAATATGAGGAAAATATAAAACAGATTAGAAAAGAAGTAAAAAGTGAAATAGAAATAAAAGAAAAGTCTATAAGGAGTATAAAAGAAGAAGCCAAAGATAAAATAAAAGGAAAAGAAGAGGCTATACACTCAATAAAAGAAGAAATAAAAAAGAGTGAAGCAGCCATAGAAAGAATAGAAGTTGAGATTGTAGATATACGTTCTAAATCTATAGATTCGATTATAGAACAAAGAGAAAGAAAACCAAAAGAGGAAGCGTTATCTAAACAAGCCAAGCTGAAAAGCGAACTCTCTATGGCTCAAAGTCGTAGAGTTGGAGCACAAACTTTTGTAGACATGGCAAAAGGAAACACCCCAGCAAGAATTCATTCAGTGGATATGGCAGCGTTGCGTAAGGTAGAAGAAAATTGCAATAAAGCTATCAGAGAATTTGGTATATTAAGAACTGTATCAAAGAATAAAGATAAAACGATTAAAATAGATCTCAATCAAGTTTTTCTAGATATGAATAGGGATTTTAGTGCGAATGGAAAAAGTACTCTGGATATGTTTTCTGATAGAGCACTAAACGAAATAAAGATTAAAGATTTTTTTCCTAAGCAAGAAACTATAGATGCATTGGCTTTTGGGTATAGTCAAGGTGTAACTGACTTGATCAGTTATTTAGGGCTTTGTTTCAGAATAGATAATGAAAGGCTCCCTGGAATATCAATAATAGGAGTTGCTCCAGAGTCTTCTTCAGGCTTTACTTTTGTTCGTGATACACAGGCTTTAAATTTCGCCACGCTAACTTCGGGGTTGAAGTTAAAATATATAGGGTCAAATGGTGAACCAGCTGGTTTTGTTATTCCTGGAGAATGTTTTGTTACTGCTAAAACACATCCTGAGGGTGGTTTCGAGTTCTTATCTGTTCGTACCAGTAACAAGCTACTGAAAGCAATGTTTGAATACACGCCGATTAGAACAATAAGTGATGGAAATCCTGATGTTTTAGTTTATCCTCCTTTAACAGTGTATGGACTTAAGATTATAGATGAGTCGGGGAAACTTAATGAAGAGAATTTAAAAGTAGCTATTATTCAAGCTGAAAAAGAAGAGGAAATAGCTCAATTGACATTAGATTTAGCTGTCGCTGAGTTTAAAAGGTATTGTGAGGATCAGCCAGATACTGAAAGGTCAGCATTGAAATTGATGATGGAACATGTAGAAAAACATTCAAAGTCTAGAGATCATATTTATGGACGACTTCTTGTAAACGGAAATGATGCCGTCACGCTAGACACTACCATGTTAACAACGATTTACCGTGATTTGCCAGCTGTGTTGTCGGGTGACAAACAGATAGAAGATTGCCCTATGCTGCTTAAAACGATTATCTGGTGTGGTGTTCCTGAATTAACTGCTGAATTAAAAGCTATTTTGATACCAAAAGTTGGCGCATCAGAGTTGGATAGTCTTTTACTTGTTTATGGTTCTGGCAGTGAAATGGCAGATTTGGCGCAAGTATATCAAGATGCTGAAAAGGGTGAAAAAGAAGAAGCTAGAATGAATTGGGAAGCCGCTGCAGTTACAGAAAGAGACTTTAATATTGATAAGAAAATAACTGCTAAAAAGATAACGGCGATTGAACAGTCGATTGAACATATGGAAAAAGAGTTAAGTGTAAAGGATGAAAAGATAAATGACCAGAAATTAAAGCTTACAAATGAAACTAATGATCTCAATAGTTTACTAAGTCGTTTCCGTTCTAAAAATAACGAGCTAAAAATGCAGAACAAGCAGCCTGAAGAACCCTTAGCACTCCGTGTTTTGAAATCGATTGGCTCAGTAATCGCGCAGGCGGTATTTGTCATTGCTACATTCGGTATAGGGTTTAGTATGTTAAAAGACCGAGAAGAACGAAAAAAGGAAAAAATTCTTGCTGAAAATGAGACTAAGAAAAGCTTTATAGATCAAGCAAAAAGAGAAATGGAAAGTAAGGGTATAGAGCTGCCTAAAGATATCAATTTCAATAATTTTGAGAGCAAACTTATTGAAAAAATATCGAAAACTATAGAGTCTACTAAGAGAATTATAAAAACGGAAGAAATAGAATGTGAGCCTATAGTCAAAAATACTAATGCATTGCTACGATTGCTACGAGAGGAAGAAGATAAAGACCCGGAAGCTGAAGCTAGAGTTGCCATAGCGCATAGGATTGCAGCAGAAAAAGTAGTAGCTAGAGCTCAAAATCCTAGTATTTCAGCGGTAGTAGTAGAAAAAGCTGTTGATATCATGGATGAGGAAGACACAGTTTCAAGTCTAACAATTTCTGGAGATCCTTCTACGGCATCAGATCTAGACTTTCTAGACTCAGATCTAGATTCGGATCTAGGTTCAAATCCAGACTCAGAGTCAGAATTCTCTGTAAGAAAAATGGCGACTAATAGGTATAGTTTCTTATCCCCTCAAAGTAGTCACAAATATTCTCCAGATGATGTTCGTGAGAATCCACAATATTCTCTAGATGATGAAATCATAGATCAAGGGCTTCGGTACCGCTAAAATAAAACTGTAAATCCTATCCTTCAGCATTTAAGTTGAATAAGGATTTGCAGTTTTGTCTTGTATTCGATATAATAAGGGCTATTTAATATGAATGACCGTTCAAATTAATCTATAATCTAAGGGGAATTTCTTATGGCAGGATATGAAAATTTGTGTGACCAAATAGATTTTGAGCCTTTGATAAACAGTGCTTACGACGCAATCATTTTAACTCAAGCTATCCAGGAATCTATAAGAGCTGCTAAGGCAGCTGAATTAAAAGATAAAAAAACTAAGTTGAAAACCAATATCGAGTCTTACCAAGAGAGTTTAGAGCGCAATCAGGAACGTACGGCTCGTTGTTTAAAGGATATCTCTGCGACAGAAAAAAGAATCGCTGAAGGAACCGCTACTGAAAAAACACATACAAACCTGAATAAAAGTCGAGAAAATCTAGGTCTGCTTGCTGCCAGGAAAGAAGATCTGGATGCCAAACTAGCCAATGCTGAAGAAAATTTAAAAAAAGCTGACAAACGCATTGAAAACTTACTCGCAAAGAGTACTTTAACTGCAGCTAGAGAAGTGCAAAGATCTCATTATGCTTTCTTTTTGCAAGCATGTAAGCACCAGAAAGGCTATACCTTAGAAGACACAGTTTTAGCCAATAGAAGATTTTAAGTGTGTTGGAAAGAGTAGAGCAAAAAATAGCTAGGACTAAGAAAACAAGCGGAAATTTCATGGAATAGCTTTATTAGCTATCGAGTTGTCTGAAGACCAAAAACAGGCTTTTCTACAGATAACTTTCTCTGTCTAAAAATATTTTCAAAATCTTCAAAAAACCGCTTGATAATTTCTATCAAAGATTCATAATAAGCATTATAGTGATATGTAATCGTCAAAGCAGAAAAAACCGATATTCACCGAGGCATTAGCGCCGATCGGGATTCCCCAATTTATTTATATAGAAATATACCATATATTGCATCACACAATGCGTTAGTGTATTATTAATTGCAGTATAGAAGTAACTTCTAACATTCCCCCCAATAACTTGTAGCCACTGGGGGGAATTTAGTATGCAAAATGATATACCAATTATTTATACGCACGATACTTTTACACGCGCGATGTTATCCGACAAAAATGTGGCCACCGATATTTTTAACTCTTATCTACCCGCAGATATGTTAAAAATAACCGACTTAAGCAACATGGAGCTACAACCTCGTTCACATATTGATGTGTTTGGAGATGAAGGCATATTGGATATATCCTACAAAGCCAAAATGATGGGTAAAGATTGTTATTTAACGTTGTTGATTGAACATCAAAGCAAGCCATTGCGTTTAATGCCATTAAAGATATTGCGCTATAGTCTTAATCTCTTGGAACAACATCTAGAAGCACAAAAAGGCAAAAAAGGACGTAATTATAAAAAACCTTTGCCATTGATTTACCCTATAGTGATTTATCATGGCAAAGAACTCTATCCGTATACTAAAGATATTCGAGATTTAGTAGATGCGCCTAGAAATTTAGTTGAACGTTATTTTTTACAGCCATTTCAATTATTAGATTTAGGCACTATAGAAGATGAAGAAATTAAAAGCCATGTATGGTCTGGCATTATGGAGTTTGCTTTAAAATACATTTCAATGAATGATCTTTTATCCTGGCTACACAATATAGTGGCTGAGTGTCAAAAGTTAGAACAGCTAGAAGGGGGGGCAGAAACTAGTAGGAACTATGCTACACTATGCGTTAAGCCGTGGGCGCTTAAAGAGTAAAGAAGCATTTTTAAAGTTTGTAAGCAAAGAATTTGGTCAAGAAAGAGGTGCAGAAATGATGACTTTAGCAGAGCAGTTAATGGCAGAAGGAAGAGCAGAGGGAAGAGCCGAAGCGATGACTTTAGCAGAGCAGTTAAGAGTAGAAGGTCTCCAAGAAGGCGAGAAAAAAGGTATGGTCAGAACAAAGCTGGAAATGGCCATAAAATTAATTGCCGAAGGGCTGGATCTATCTTTTATTGCCAAAATTACTGAGCTTCCTATGAGCCAGCTACGGCAGCTTGCTCGCTAGTGACTGAACAATATTTGAAGGATTTATTTGAATCCTATCAGGATGAAAATTCTTTGGCATTTAATAAAACTGAGATTATCGTAAAATTAGCGCAATTTGAAGAGGAAGTTTTAATTTCACGTGCACAGGCAAAACGAATTACCTTTAATTTAGAAAAGTTTGATCGCGTGGTTTTAGATTTCAGCGGTATTAGATTAGTAGGGCAGGGTTTTGTCGATCAACTTTTTCGCGTTTATGCCACAGCTCACCCCAAAACTACGATTGAATATATTAATGCCCATCCAGATGTGGAATTTATGATCCGCCGCGGGATTGAAACGAGTAAGAGATAGCTATTAGAGTATGCAAAATGATGTACCGATTATTTATACGCACGATACTTTTACACGCGCGATGTTATCTGACAAAAATGTGGCGACCGATATTTTTAATTCATATCTACCCGCAGATATGTTAAAAATAACCGACTTAAGCAACATGGAGCTACAACCCCGTTCACATATTGATGTGTTCGGTGATGAAGGGATATTGGATATATCCTACAAAGCCAAAATGATGGGTAAAGATTGTTATTTAACGTTGTTGATCGAACATCAAAGTAAACCATTGCGTTTAATGCCATTAAAGATATTGCGCTATAGTCTTAATCTCTTGGAACAACATCTAGAGGCACAAAAAGGCAAAAAAGGACGTAATTATAAAAAACCTTTGCCATTGATTTACCCTATAGTCATTTATCATGGCAAAGAACTCTATCCGTATACTAAAGATATTCGAGATTTAGTAGATGCGCCTAGAAATTTAGTTGAACGTTATTTTTTACAGCCATTT
>JBIPMB010000312.1:0-9068 GCA_044369355.1 Gammaproteobacteria bacterium
ATCTACTATTAATTTTCTTGCGTTTCCAGTACCAAAGATTTGTGAATCAAAATTGTAGTTACCATTTTGAAGTAAAAAAAAGGAATCTACGATATCTTTTTTTTGAGGCTTACAATTAAAACATACTTTAGATTCAGTGAGTTCTGGCCACAAAGGACTTTCTAATATTAATAAGCTAGGAATCCTAAAAAAATATGCTTCACGAACCGCTCCACCACTATCTGTAATTAAATATCTACAATTCTTTAACATTCCAAGAAAATCAAAATAACCTGTCGGATCTATACATTTGAAATTAATATTTAATTGTAACCCCTCCATAATTTTTTTAGTTCTAGGATGTATAGAAAAAATTATTTTATGCTTTTGATTAATTATATTCAACGCATCTACAATTTCAACTAACTTCTCCTTAGTTGTATTACTTGCTCTATGACAAGTGACTAAAATATAATTTGAATCAGAATAATTTTTAATTTTGTTTTCAAAAATTTGTGTACAGTCCAACATCAAATCACCAACATTCTTTATTAAACAATCAAACTTAGAATACCCTTCATTTAAAAGATTTTTATACGAAGCATCAGTAGCACAAAATAGCAAGTCAGATATTCTATCAGTTAAAACTCTATTAATTTCTTCAGGCATATAATTATCGTTATTTCTAACACCCGATTCGATATGAACTACTTTAATTCCAATCTTTTTTGCTGCAAGTGCCCCTGCTATTGTTGAATTAGTATCACCATAAGTAATAACATAATTAAAATCAGATACTAATAGTATTTTTTCTATTTCTTCAATCATCCTACCAGTCATTGCACCGTGAGTTAAGCTATTGATATTCAAATTAAAATCAGGTTCTGGCAATTCAAATTCGTCAAAAAAAATTTTTGACATTTTATCATCAAAATGCTGACCAGTATGTAAGATTTTTTGATAAATATTTCTAGTTTCAAATTCATTAAATAACGATGCCAGTTTCATAAACTGAGGTCTTGCACCAACAATATGTAGTATTTTCATTTAAATTGCATTTTGTATAAAATTAGACGATATGATTTTCTAAAACTAATTTTCATTACATAATTATTCAATGATTAAAATATTTTTTACAGGGCCATTTTTTAAGTCATTACTATGAAATTTTTCAAAAAGCGTTCCTTTATAATCATTTGAAGGAAATGTATTTCTTGCTTCTTCATAATCCCAACCCCATCTTTTTTTCCAAATGTCAAATGGTGAATATATACCAAAATAGTAAGAATGGCCTTGTCTTGCGGCAACTGCAGAATTTTCAGGAATATTATATTTTAACTTTAACTTTTGATTGTTTAGGCAATATAAATTTGGTAATATTAAAGACATCTTTTTAGACTTCATAAATTGCATAGCAATATCAGGTAACCATAAGTGAAATTGATAATCATCACAAGGTGTAATCTCACTGTTCCAATTTTCTACACTGATTCCTACAGCTGCCCACATTGGAAATTCAATGACAAATGGTTTTCTCCATAATTTATTCTTTATAAGCTTGGGTTGTCTTTTGGGGGCCAACCATCGTTTTTCTCTAATAGATTCAGACAAATGAAGCATTCCAATCATACCCAAAGGTTTAAATCCAAGTTTAAACCTCAAATAAGCTAACCCTGTATACTTCCCGTAGTCTAAAACGTTAAATCCAATAATACCAAAGTCTCCCAAATCATTTTTAGTAATTATATTAGACAAACTTTTAAAGAAATTTTTTGAAATTGGATAATTGTCATGTTGAAAACAAATTACCCATTTACAATTTGGTCTATTTTCATTTACAAAATCTATCAAAGTTTGAGTGGCCCATTGAACACCCCGTTTTTTATTTTCTAAAAAAATAATCTGATTATCATTACAAATTCTTTTTCCATATTCCAACTGCTCAAAATCAGACCCATCATCAATATTAATCAACTCAAAACCATCAATCTTAATATTTTTTAAGACCTCGTTTTCTAACATCTCATAATTATTTCTTGAGGACAAATAAATAATTAAATTATCTTTCATTTTTAATCATATTATCAATTAACTGAATCGTTTTTTTAACTTCATTTATTCCGAATCCATGTCCTCCTAAAATATTAGTGTAAGATTTATTATGCAGTTCTGTAA
The DNA here is from genome assembly GCA_044369355.1 of Gammaproteobacteria bacterium. Classification (GTDB taxonomy): domain Bacteria; phylum Pseudomonadota; class Gammaproteobacteria; order UBA1113; family UBA1113; genus VFKP01. The sequence continues at coordinate 2,155 of JBIPMB010000312.1, forward strand.
ATCCTTCTGAAAATTCCAATTCTTCAGCATCAACAGTAATTGATCTAAATGGTTTCCATTCTTTATGTGGTAAATCATTATTATCAACGCTTAGAAAAAAATCAACCTCCGCTTTTTCAAGTATTAATTTTCCTTTTGAACTTGTGGCTGTCTTCATTATTTCAAAATTTAGTGCATCTCCAAAAATCCAAAGTAACATGTCAAAAAAATGTATTCCAATATTGAATAACAAACCTCCAGATTTATCAATACTTCCTTTCCAAGAATAGTCATACCATTTTCCACGTGGTGTTATATAATTTAAAGTTACTTTATGTTTTGTACTAGATTCAGAAATTTTATTCTTCAAATTAATAATTGAAGGGTGTAATCTTAACTGTAAAATGGTATAAACTTTTCTATCATATTTTTTCTCGAGTTCCTCTAGCATTTCCAGATGATCATATTTTATAACCAATGGTTTTTCACAAATGATATCTGCGCCATTTCGTAACCCAAGCCTGATGTGAGAATCATGAAGGTAATTTGGACTACATATACTAACATAATCAATCTTGTTATCAGAAAAAGACATTCTGGTAAGTTCTCTATCAAATCTTTCAATTTCTTTAAAATACTTGGCACCAGGAAAATATTTGTCAATGTACCCTACATTGTCATGTGGATCAGTATAAAGCAATAAGTTGCCTCCACATTTTTGCATAGCCTCTGTATGTCTTGGTGCAATATAACCCGAAGCACCAATAAGTGCGAAATTTTTATTCATTATTTTATTATTTAATTATAGTTAAAAAACTATAATTTATTTATATTATTATATCAATTACAAATTGACTATTTTAAATTTTATAATATATTTTATACCATTTAATAAATTTTTCAATTCCCTCCATTATAGTTGTTTTTGGTTTATAACCAATTTTTTTAGTTAATTTATCAATTGATGCCCATGTTTTGAAAACATCACCTTTTTGCATGGGCTTCATTATTTTTTTTACCTTAATATTCAACACGTTTTCTATACAATCAATAAAATCTAGCAATTTGACGGGTTGGCTACGAGCAATATTAAAAATTTCATATTTACTCTCAACATCCTTGATTAATAAATCAATCGTTCCATCTATTATATCGTCAATATAAGTAAAGTCTCTTGACAAATCACCTTCATTAAAAACACTTAATTCTTTTTGATTTATAATTGCATTTGTGAATAGCATTGGTGCCATATCTGGTCTTCCCCAGGGACCATAAACTGTAAAAAATCTTAGACCTAAAGTTTGTAGATCATAAAGATGTGAATATGTAAATGCCATAAGTTCATTTGATTTCTTAGTTGCAGCATATAAACTGACAGGACTATCAGTATTGTCATCTTCTTCAAACGGTATTTTATCGCTCATTCCATAGACACTTGAGCTGCTTGCATAAACTAATTTTTTAATTTTGAAATTTCTACAACACTCTAATATATTTAAAAAACCTACAATATTACTGTCAATATAAGATTCTGGATTTTCAATTGAATACCTAACTCCTGCCTGCGCAGCCAAGTTGCATACGTAATCAAATTTGTTATTTAAAAATAAGCTTGGAAGATTAAATCTGTCTTCTAAATTTATATTAATAAATTTCATTTTTGAACCAAATTCACTACTTACAATGAGTTCGTTTTTTATTTCAACGTTTTCTTGATTGAAACCTAATTCTTTTAATCTGGCATATTTTAAGTCAATATCGTAATAATGATTTAAATTATCTAGGCCAATTACATTGTAGCCGATTGTTACTAGTCTGCGACATAAATGAAAGCCAATGAAGCCTGCAGCTCCTGTAACTAAAATATTTTTCATATAATATATCTATTGTAAAAACAAAAAAATACCTTATAAAATTTGATTATGTATTTTTTGAATAGTTAAATAGTAAACAGTAGCTCAAAATTTACTTCAAAGCACACTTGGTTTTTAAGACTTGAATTATTTATAATTCAAGTCTTTTATTAATTTTTAAACATTTACATTTTGACCACTTCCCCATTAATTAAATTATATATTTCTTTGCTTTCAGAACAAGTTGCAATTCCATTTTCATCAAAATGTAATCTTTGGCCAAATTCACTCATCCATCCTATTTGCTTGGCTGGATTACCAACAACTAATGCAAACGCTGGTACAGCTTTAGTTACTACGGCTCCCGCTCCAATGAAAGAATATTGGCCAATTTCATGTCCACAAACAATAGTCGCATTTGCGCCAATACTTGCACCTCTGCCAACATGAGTTTTTGTATATTGATCTCTTCTATTAATTGAGCTTCTAGGATTAATTACATTAGTAAAAACCATTGATGGACCTAAAAACACGTCATCGGCGCATGTAACACCTGTATATATGGATACATTATTTTGCACTTTAACGTTGTTTCCCAAAATAACTCCAGGAGAAATAACTACATTTTGGCCAATATTACATTTTTCACCCAATTTACAACCAGTCATAATATGTGAAAAATGCCAAATTTTGGTTCCCTTACCAATCTCACAGTCTTCATCAATTATCGAAGACTCATGTGCAAAATATTCCATAGCTATAGTTTATAAAAAGACTTAATTGTATCTGTAATAAATACTTGTTGATCTTCATTTAATTCCGTGTGCATAGGCAAAGAAAGAACTGAAGAACACAAACGATATGTTTCTTTTAATGATCCTACTACATTAGAAATGTTACGAAACGCTTCTTGATCATTCAATGGTATTGGATAATAGATCATAGATGGGATCCCGGCATCATCTAAATACTTTTTCAATTCATCTCTTTTATTGTTCAAAATCAATAATGTATACTGATGAAAAACATGGGTTGAGTTTTTAGATCTAGCAGGAGTAATTAATTCTTCAATTCCTGACAACAATTGATCGTAACGATCAGCGGCATTTCTACGAGCATTGATGTATTGATCTATGTATTTTAATTTGATGTCTAATATTACTGCCTGGATAGTATCCAATCTAGAGTTTACACCAATAAACTTATGAATATATTTTTTAACTTGTCCATGATTTGCAAGCATCTTAATCTTTTCTGCTAATACAAGATCACGTGTAAATATGGCGCCTCCATCCCCATAACAACCTAGATTTTTGGAAGGAAAAAATGAGGTGCATCCAATATGACCAATTGTTCCTGCATGTTTTTTTGTGCCGTTTTTAAATTCATAAACCGCCCCTATAGCTTGAGCAGTATCTTCAATAATATACAATCCTTTTTCATTTGCAAGTTCAACTATAGACTCCATGTCGGCACATTGACCAAATAAATGAACAGGGACAATTGCTTTTGTTTTAGGTCCTATAGCATGTTCAATATTATTTTTTGTGATATTGAAATGAAAAGGATCAACATCGACAATTATTGGCTTTAGTTGCAATAAGCCTATAACTTCAGCAGTGGCTACATAAGTAAAAGATGGCACAATGACTTCGTCACCAGGCTCCAATTCGAGTGCCATAAAAGCAACCTGTAATGCATCAGTTCCGTTTGCACAAGGAATAACATAAACGCCACCAAGATATTCCGATAGATTTTTAGTAAACAAATCAACACCTAAGCCATTTATAAAATTAGCTTCTCTGATTGTATTAATTACGGCCGTATCGATTTCTGTTTGTATTTTGTAATATTGACCTTTAAGGTCAACCATTTCAATTTTCATAAATAAGTTTAATTAAAGTCTAGCATCAACTAAACTACGATTTAAGAAAGATTTAGTGTCAAAAATGACAGAGTTACTATTAGTGCACATTTTGTTAAATTCAAGTGCCAAAAACTCTTTATGTGAAACGGCTAATATGATTGATTCATAGGTGGAAGAAATCTTGTTTATTAGGCTAATACCATATTCATTTTCAACTTCATGTTTATCTGCATGGGGATCATAAACGTCCACTTGCATACCAAATTGAATAAGTTCATTATATATATCAATCACTTTGGAGTTTCTAATATCCGGACAATCTTCTTTAAAAGTAATCCCTAAAATTAGCGCACGAGAAAGATTTATTTTATGTCCTTTCTTTATCATCAGTTTAACCACTTTATTCGCAACAAACATCCCCATCATATCATTCACACGACGGCCACTCAAAATCACTTGAGGATGATAACCTAAACTTTCTGCTTTATGAGCCAAATAATATGGATCAACACCAATACAATGGCCTCCAACCAATCCAGGACGATATTTCAAGAAATTCCATTTCGTTCCTGCTGCCTCAATTACATCTGACGTGTCTATATCCATACGTTCAAAAATCAATGCTAGTTCATTTACAAAAGAAATATTCACATCACGTTGTGCATTTTCTATTGCTTTTGACGCCTCTGCAACTTTAATACTAGGAGCCTTGTGTGTACCCGCTTCAATAATACTAGAATATAAATCATCAACTATATCGGCAATCTCAGGCGTAGAGCCAGAAGTTACTTTAATAATTTTAGTAAGTGTATTTACTTTGTCACCTGGATTAATTCTCTCTGGAGAGTAACCACAAAAAAAGTCAACGTTAAATTTTAAATTTGAATGTAATTCGAGTACCGGGACACAATCCTCTTCAGTACAACCTGGATAAACTGTAGATTCATATATTACAATATCTCCTCTCTTCAAAATTTTACCCAACATTTCGGACGCTTTTATCAATGGTGTTAAGTCGGGGGCTTTAAATTGGTCGATTGGGGTTGGAACAGTAACAATAAAAATATTATAACTCTTTAAGTCAGAAATCGAATTAGAAAAATTTAGTCCTTTTTCATTTCCTTTCTGAAAATAATTCATCGCAACTTGCATTCCTTCTAAATCAGCTTCCTTAGTTCGATCTTTCCCTTTTGACAATTCTTCAATTCGAGATTTATTTATATCAAAACCAAGTACTTTATATTTTTTACCAAATTCAATCGCAAGTGGTAGTCCAACATAACCTAGTCCAATAATGGCGATTTTTTTACTCATATTTTCCATGAAGCGGTTTATTTAATTTTAATTTGAAAACTAAAGTTAAGAATAGTATATACATTAACTGTTGAGAACTATATCTAAATTAATCTGCCTATACTTATATAGCAATACCCCATAAATTTCATCTTTACTACATCAAATAAATTTCTGCCATCAAAAATAATTTTGTATTTAAACTCTTTTTCCATACGCTCAAAATCAGGGGTTCTAAACTCACTCCACTCGGTCGCAATAATCAAAGCTTCTGCACCAGCTAATGCTTGGTATTGGTTCTCGGCATAGTTGATCTTATTTCCTATTTGACCCTTGACATTTGACATCGCTTCTGGATCATAGGCCGTTACTATAGCGCCTGCGCTTGTTAATGCATCAATGATACTCAAGGCGGGTGCCTCTCTTATATCATCTGTATTCGGCTTAAACGCCAGACCCCACAATGCAAAATGCTTACCTGCTAAGTTGCCATTGTAATATGCTTTGATTTTTTCTACTAAATGTAATTTTTGATTGGCATTCACTTTCTCCACCGCTTTTAAAATCTCAAAAGCATAATTCACTTCATCCGATGACATAATAAGTGCTTGTACATCTTTTGGAAAACAAGATCCACCATAGCCTATCCCCGGGAATAAAAATCTTTTTCCGATTCTTTCATCTGACCCAATCCCTCTTCGCACCATATCCACGTCCGCGCCCATGCGCTCACACAATTGCGCAATCTCGTTCATGAAAGAGATCTTAGTAGCAAGAAAACTATTCGCTGCATACTTCGTTAACTCAGAACTACGCTCATCCATAAAGATCACTGGATTACCCTGTCTTACAAATGGCGCATATAAATCACTCATTAATTTCTTTGCTCTTTCTGATCTTGTACCCACTACTACTCTGTCTGGTTTCATGAAATCATCCACCGCCACACCCTCTCTTAAAAACTCAGGGTTACTCACTACATCGTATTCACCTGCGTAATTTTTTGCAATCGCCGCACTTACTTTATCCGCCGTGCCCACTGGCACTGTACTCTTATTTACGATGACTTTGTAGCCTTTTAAAATCTTTCCTAAATGATCCGCTACACCCAATACATATTTTAAATCCGCACTACCATCCGCACCCGGAGGTGTGGGTAATGCTAAAAAGATAATCTCTGCATCCTCCACCGCTTCTTCTAAATTGGTGGTGAATTTTAATCGTTCCTCTTTAATATTTCTTAAAATATTTTCTCTAAACCTGGCTCGTAAATAGTGATTTGTCCAGCACTTAGTTTTTCAACTTTAGCCTTATCAATATCCACACAAGTCACTTTGTTACCCGTCTCTGCAAAACAAGTGCCTGTTACCAAGCCTACATATCCTGTGCCTACTACTGCTATTTTCATCTAAATATATTTGAAACTTTATAAATAGTAGTTTGATTATAAGTTTCACTTGGACACAACAATGTGCTAGGAAAATTAAAATGATTTGGGCTATCAGGAAAAAATTGCGTTTCTAAACATATCCCGGAAAATTTTGTGTACCCAAGTGGGTTTTTAGTATAATTTTTACAAGGAATGATTTTATTTCCAGAATATACTTGCAAGCCAGGAAGTGTAGTACTAATTTCCATGAAGATTCCAGAATCTTCGCAATAGAGTGTAGAAATTAGTTCTGATTCATTTTCTTCTTTATCTAGAACCCAATTGTAATCAAGCTCTAAATTTACTTTTTTAGCTACCCTGAAATCCATCACTGTGTTATCTACCTTTAGTAGATTTCCTGTTGGAATTAAGTAATCATCAACCTCTAAAAATTTATTCGCTTTAATCATCAGTTCATGATCATTTATCAATGACTGTGGATAAGAAGATAAATTAAAGTAACTGTGATTTGCCAAATTAACAAATTTAGGTT
>JBIPMB010000084.1:0-9031 GCA_044369355.1 Gammaproteobacteria bacterium
GACAATATAAACTCAACATCATTGGTGGAATAAATCTAGATGGGCACAAACTAATATACAATCCAGTAGATAAAGTGGATGGTGAAGCGATCGGGGGATTTTCTACATTTTCATGTAACGAAGCGCGGAACTTAAGTTCAAAGCCATCGTTGCAAAGTTGTGGCAAACCGTGAGCGACAGGACGTCGCGACCGAGCCCCCATGGATGGGTTTACGGCGTGTTTGACACAACGGCAACGATGGCTTTGAACGAGTAACCTGTGCGTTTGAGAATCTCGCATCTTGAAGTGGAATGCGTATATACTTTCATTTAAAGTATAAGGCACAAAGATAATTTTTTTAAATATAAAATTTACCACTTCAAGGGCAGTAGATTTTCCAGAGCCATTCTGGCCAATCAAAATATTTAAGTCTTTTTTGAACTCTATTTTTTCAGCTTGCTCAATGTTTTCGCAGTATTTAAAACTTAGAATGTTTGAGATTTGTATAAAGTTTACTTTCATATATGTTGATTACCATTAACAGATGCACTTAAAAATCATAGTACCTTTTTCATAAGTCAGGCACATACCAAAGTCCATGCTTAAAATTAGCATTAATATTTAATTATACGTTCAAGATATCTTTCCTTTTAAAACATAAAACTTTATGACTGGATTTATAATTTGATAACCAGTTTCAACTTTCTCTATAATATCTTTCTCCTCTAGTCCCTCTAGGGCTCTTGCAATAGAACTACCTGTCATTTTCAGATCCATTATGGTTTTTTTATCTGTCATTTGAGTTGTTTCATTTTCCGCTAACTTGCTTAAAGCATTCTTTTGGCCAGAGGGCAATGCAGAGATTTCTTTGATAGCATCACTTTTTTCTTCTGCTATGATTTCTGACCAGTGCAACTCTACATTCTTTATAGTTGGAGTGGTGTCATAATAAGTCCATAGTTTATCGCAAAGCTTATTAAGGTAATAAGGATGTCTCGCTGTTAATTGAAATATCTTATCAATAACAGCTTCTTCAAGTTCTTCATTCCAAGCTTCCTTCGCCGCTTTTTGCAGATGCGATTGATAATGTGTTGCAGAAATTCTTTGCAGTGTTAATTTCCAACATAACTTATATAAAGGTCTATTTTCATCTTCAAACATGGTTTGCAACAGTTTTCTATTGCTCCCAGAAAATATAATAGTGAGGTATTTTGTTTTTTGTGCTACATGCCTAATGGCGGCTTCAATACCTGTTCCTTTAGCAATTACGCCTACATTCTGAAATTCATCCATTAACAGTACAGCTTGTTTACCTTTTTCCGCTAATAAACGTTCTAAAAGTAAAAGAGCTTCTTTTACATTGGTAGCAGGATCTGACTCTACAGCCGCAACCAGTTCCAACTTTAAACTAGCCCCCCCCATCTCTAATCTAGGTTTTAAGGTTTTTATATACTTCTTAATGGAACTAATTAATTTATCGACGTTACCCAAGGCCTTGCCAATTAACTCAACCACACTATTTAAGATATAGCTCTCTACAACTTTTTCTGTGCTCGCCATATAGAAGTCAGTTTCAACATAAGGCAAGTTACTTAAGCTAATGGCATGTAATGCTAGGCTTGATTTACCATATCGCCGGGTAGCCATGAGTAATGTGTGCTTGCCATTAGTTATATTATTTAATAATAAGTCCGTTTCTTCTTTTCGGTTACAAAAAGCTTTTCCGAAGGCTATTCCTAGAGGGAAGTAATCTCTTTTGCGCATGTTAATTCTCCTATTTTAACTCAGTATAATACGCATCTTTGCGAATCGCAAGTTTGCGAATCGCAAGAATGCGAATCACAAACTTGGGAGAGAGGAATGGTAGGTGAAAATATTGGCCAATAAAAGAGCATTTTCATTGCCTAATTGGCGCTTAGAGTTAAGCCATTATTTATTAAGAATGATAGCGACTTCATCTAGAAATGGTTATGTTTTGATCTTTTATTCTGACGACCATTATACTTATATAGACTTTTCAATAAGTTATGGTATGGGATTATAAGATATTCTTGTATACGTACAAAGCTTTATGGAAAAAAATGGAATTTATGTGGTATAATTAAGGTATAATAATAAATATTTTTATATAACTATTTGATAAATAACATTTTTGGAGCTTTACATGACATTACAGCCTTCTTTGTTTAGAACCTCCCCACAGGACTATTTTCATTTTTTTGATGAGCATGCATTTGTGGATGGAGAGAAAGTTGTCAAACTCTTGAAGTATAAAAAAGAAGATGTATCGGTGGCGACTAGCGTCCCACTTTCTTCAATTCGATATGATGAGAAAAAAATGCCCGCGGAGCTTAGGGAACGCCTTACTCAGTGGGCTACTGCATTAAACTTAGTGGCTGGCTTTTTTCAGGATGAGGGGAAAACCATTATTTGGTTTTTTATGCCTAATCCTTTACTGGGCGGAATGACTCCTAGAGATATGATACGAGTAGGGCGATTTAAGAAATTACTTCATTTTATTCAAACTGCCTTAGATGAAAATCAAAGAGATAATATAGATGACACCACATCCAAAAATACCAAGCAGGATTGATGGCTCAAATTGGCGAGTAAGTGAATTGGACGCAAGAGAAATAATTATGTGAGATAGCTATCCCTCCCCAGACGCACTCACATCTGGGGAGGCTAAAACTATTTCTTTGCCGCAGGCGGAACTGCACCTGCCGCGGGCATCACCATTCCGGGCATGTCAGATACGACTGTAGCGGCATTGTCATCCATGGTTTTACCATTCACGCTTAATTTACCTTGCGAGTAATCTAAACCAAATAGATATTGTGTATTGGTTTGGCTTAAGTAGCCAGAGCTCACCCATTTGTTGAGCAAAGTTTGCGTCGTTGTATTTACCTCATCGCTGCTTTTTTCAGGATACTGGTGTGCAGTTGCCGTTCTGATTAAGTCAGACAAAAACAAGATCTTAACGTGCGCTTCGGCTTTTTCAATTAACTGTCCTATGTCTTGTGCTTGCAACACCTTAGGGAAAGTCAACGAAGCATTGATTTGAAACATGTCGGGCTGTGCGTGATTCGGCGTGGGCAGCAAGCTAAATTGTGCGCCTTTATTGACTATAGCGGGCAGCGTTTTGCTGATTTCATTGCCGACAATCAACAGCTCGGATTCCCTGGTCAAAGTGTTTAGTTGTTGCTTAATGAGCCCTGCAGGTTTAGGGCGGCTGATAGTTAAGACTATTTGTGCATTAGAGTTAAACCAGCCACGATGATAATGTTTGAGACGCAAGTTATATTCCAATGAGCTGACGTTCATCAAAGCATTGTATTTCGAGGCTAAATCCCTTAATTTTAACCAGGCATTGGCGTCAACATTTTTCGCATTGAAGTCATAACTGAGTGGGCCGTAATTTACTGATCCAATTTGCACGGTGTCCGCGCCTAGCGTAACAGTGGTGCTGAGCAAATTGCCACTAACATTGGAGTTACCGCGCAACAACAAGTTGCCTATGGCCATCTCAGCTTTATTGTTACGGCTGGTTGTAATTTGCGGCACGGTTAATTCAGACGAGCCTACCCATAAACCATTTTTATAAAGTAGTTTTACCTTCACTTGGGCGCTAGGCACTTCCAGCGCAGCATGTTGTTGCACATAGGACAAAGGGCCTATAGTCACATTGGCTTTAAGGCTGCTTAAACCAGGGGATAATACCATCTTGGTGCTAGCACCTTGCCAATTTAAAGTGGTATCGCTATTTTTGAATGTGATGGGAGATACATGGCTAGTGGCGTTAATTTGCCCCAGTAGAGAGATCTCAGCGGTGCGTTCTTCCCAGTTATCGCCGATGGATTGTAACCCTTGTGCTTGTAACCATTGACGGGTTTGGTCGTCTGGTTTAGCCATCGAAACAAAATAACCACGACCAAAGCCGAAATGCGATTTGCCTGCAGCATCTTTTCCCCAATAAAAAGGACCATGATAAATTTTTTCGTCTATGACAAAACTGGCGATTACATCTTGTTGTTGCGATACGGGCTGTTGCTCGTCTTTACTTTGTAATAAATGATTGGTTCGGGTTAATAATTCATCGTTGAGCGATTGATTAGTTTGCCCAAAGAAATAAGGGGTGCCTAAAAAAAAGGCAACGATGATGCCTACGCTGGTGATAATGGCTGCTTTACGCATAGTAAACCTCTAAGTCTTGCGTTAAAATTATCCATCATCATAGCCTATTTATGCTGAAATGTTAACCTTTTAGACTGTTTTTTTTGAAATAAAATTAGAGCCTATAACCAAGGCTCTAGTACTCTTTAAGGATTAGATATGTTAAGGTTAAGCATTGTTAAATCAATGGCATTCGGTTAACGAAAAATCAGCGCAAAACGATTGAAGATAGGCGTGTATTTTAAGGGCGCTTCGTGAGCCGCCCAGGAACTTAACCGAATCTCATTGACTATTAAATGCCATTAATATTCGCCACTATTATGGGGGAGAAATGAACATTCTTAATGCAAAACGAGGGTTCGTTGAAAATTTAATTCTACAATTTGATGCTGCTTTAAAAACGCTGGGTACGTCTGCCGTAGCGGTGCGCCCTAGCCCTGCGCAAAGTTCAACCCCCGTACTCACTACGCTAGAAAAACGCCTTTCTGCACAATGTATGCGCGTGAACCATGCAGGCGAATTGGCGGCGCAGGGCCTATACCAAGCACAAGCCTTAACGGCGCGCAATCCACAGGTAGCCGCAGCCATGCAGCAAGCCGCTTTAGAAGAGGTCGATCATCTGGCTTGGTGCGAAACACGTTTAATTGAATTAGATAGTCATACCAGTTATTTGGCACTGTTTTGGTATGCGGGATCGTTTATGATAGGCGCTATTGCCGGGCTTGTAGGAGATAAATGGAGTTTGGGCTTTGTGACTGAAACGGAGCATCAAGTAATGGTCCATTTAAATTCACATTTACAATGCTTGCCTGCAGCGGATACGCGTAGTCGTGAAATTGTAACCCTCATGTATGAGGATGAAGAACGCCATGCAACGCAAGCCTTGAAGGCTGGTGCAGCAATGCTGCCTAAGCCTATTAACGCGTTAATGCGCAGGGTAGCAAAAGTGATGACGACAACGGCGCGCTGGATTTAAAATAGAAAGGAAAAAACATGGGCCAAATTTCAACTTATTTAGGCGGTTCGCTGCAAACATTACAGTATTTGTTTTTAGCAATACAAGTCGTTTTGCATGTGGTTTTTGCCGCGGCGGTGGCACGTGATGCGGGTCATTTGGAAAAGACGGGCGCTAAAACATTGTTGGTATCCGGAGTGATGTGGGCTTTTGCAACATTGCTAGGCGGTGTTTTTGTGGCGGTAGTTTATTGGGTATTGCATCATTCTACTTTAACAAGAAGTAATTATTCATGACTATAGAAGAAAGAGCAGAAAAAAAAGGCCCTACCTGGCCATTACTATTGGCATCTATAGGGGTTGTTTTTGGGGACATAGGCACGAGTCCTTTGTATGCGATGAAAAGTTGTTTTGTAGTGGGTTATTTGAATGTTAATCCCTTAAATGTATTTGGACTCTGTAGCTTATTTGCCTGGACATTGTTTTTGGTGGTGAGCGTTAAATATGTTTACATCGTTTTAAAAGTCAATAACCAAGGTGAAGGGGGGTTATTCGCTTTATCGTTATTGTGTTCACGACTCAATGTAAGAGGTTTAAAAAAATTACCATTACTGTTAGGTACCATCGGTATAGCCTTATTTTTCAGCGATGGCATATTAACGCCGGCTATTTCAGTGTTAGGTGCTTTAGAAGGTTTGCATACCGTAACCAATAAATTTGACGGTCACATAGTTCAGCTATCTTGTGTGGTATTAACCTTTTTGTTTTTCTTTCAGAAACGAGGCACTGCAGCGATAGGCAGCCTTTTCGGCCCCATCATGATTTTATGGTTTAGTATCTTGGCCTTATTAGGTTTAGGTAGTATTTTGCAGACCCCAGAGATCCTAAAAGCATTGAGTCCCCATTACGCATTCTTATTTTTTGCACATAATCACTGGAGCGGTTTTCTCACCATGGGGGCTGTCATTTTGGTGGTTACGGGAGCCGAAGCCTTATACGCCGATCTAGGGCATTTTGGCAGAAAGCCCATTCAATACGCATGGACCTTTTTTGTTTTTCCAGCATTATTGCTCAATTATCTAGGGCAAGGAGCGTTGCTATTGCGTACACCGGGGGCGATTAGCAATCCATTCTTTTTATTGTCACCCCATTTTTTCATATTGCCATTGATTATTTTGGCGACTATGGCGACGGTAATTGCTTCACAAGCAGTGATTTCCGGTATGTTTTCTGTGAGTTGGCAAGCCATTATGCTTAACTATTTACCGCGCATGAATGTTATTTATACCTCACGGGTTCAAATTGGACAGGTATATGTGCCCATAGTCAACATGGTGATGTATATATTGACGTTGTTAACGGTAATATTTTTCCGTACCACGGAAGCTCTATCCGTGGCCTATGGATTGAGTATTGCTAGCTGTATGCTATTGACCACATTGCTGATCATTTTTATGGCGCGTTACGATTGGAAATGGAAACCATTGCATTTGGTCCTATTTTTTATGCCGCTATTGTTAGTGGATCTAATCTTCTTCTCAACCAACGTGGTTAAAATTATCGAGGGCGCATGGTATACCTTGTTGATTTCAATGGCGGTGTTTTATCTGATGTGGGTGTGGCGTACGGGGCAGCACGCCAAAGGTGTGCAACAGCAGTTTAAAGAAGTTCATTTGCTGGATTACTTAAAAGAATGTAGACAACATTATCCACAGACCTTGCCGGGTACGGCAGTATATTTGACACGCTGGGCCGATCGCGTGCCTAAGTCCTTAGAAATTCAGGTACAACACAATAAACTTTTACATGAAAAGAATATTTTTATCAGCATAGGTACGCACAGCCGACCCTGGATATCTTTTCAGAAGAAGTACCTAGTACAACAATTAGAGCCTAATACTTACCATATTGAAGCGCATTATGGTTTTAAGGAAATTCCCGATTTAAACAAGGTGATTCATTGGGCCGAAAAAGAAGGGATTTTGAGTGCTACTGAGGCTTTATCCTTTTTTATCACCAGGGCGACGCCCAAGGCTTCCGTTGATAGAAGCTCACATACGAATGTATTGACGGGATTTAGTGAGAGATTGTATATATTTTTAGCTAATAATGCTCTGCCAGCGACAGAATTCTTTAAATTGCCGGTACAAAGCGTCGTGGAAGTTGTTTTACGCTATGAGGTTTAACTAGTCCGCCATTTGAGTTATAATGCCTGACGCGCTGCTTTAGGAAAGGGGGGTAGAGGGTGGACGAGCAATTTGAAGACGACGAACAATACACCGCAGAACTATCGCCGGTAATCGATCCTGCCAGCGAGACGCCGATCAGCATTACTTTAATCAATTATACGGCAGACAGCGTGACCGAGCGCAGCGATATTTCAGCTACCGCCTGCCAAAGCTTTTTGAGTGGGGATTCTTTTACCTGGATCCACGTACAAGGCCAGCCACGGCCGTCAATGATGTTAGAATTCGGGCGTTTATTTCATCTGCATCCCTTGGCTTTAGAAGACGTCATTACTCTGGGAGAGCGTTCTAAAACAGAAACCTATGAAAATCAGATATTAGTCATTTTGGGCATGCCGACCAAACAAGGCACTAAAATCATCAACGAACAAGTCTCTTTGTTTTTAGGCCGCAATTTCTTGGTGAGTTTCCACAAGGGCGAAACGGATCCTTTTAGGGCTGTGCGTAGACGCTTGCATCACCCGCAGGCCCCCTTGCGCCATCAAAAACTCGATTATTTGTTGTATGTATTGGTAGACGTCATCATCGATCGCTCCTTTCCCATCATCGACGAATTTGATGATGAAATCGAACAAGTAGAGCAAGAATTATTTGGTCCAGAGGGAGTGGAAACGTTCCAAACTTTATATACCATTAAACGCGAATTATTAGTGTTGCGTTTAAAGCTGCGGCCACAACGAGAAGCTATACGAGCATTGATACGCGACGATAATGATCTCTTAAGCGAACATACTAAATTGTATTTACGCGACTGCTACGATCACGTGATTCGCTTGATAGACATTATTGAAATCTATAGGGATATGACCTCACACATGTTGGATGTGCATTTGTCTATGGTAAATCAGAAAACATTTGTTTCCAATGAAGTGCAACGTAAAGCAACGGTATGGGCGATGTTATTTTCACCACTCACTTTCATCACAGGTATTTACGGCATGAACTTTTTAAATATGCCAGAAACCCACTGGCCTAATGGTTACATGTATGTAATTTCTGGCATGGTGATAATAGGCGTCGCATTGGCGTTTTTATTTAAGAAACAAAAATGGCTGTAACAACGGGCGATATTTTAATTATTCGCAAGTTAGCCTTAAAAACGGCGATCGGTGTTTATGCTTATGAAAAAAAGATAAAACAAACTGTGATTTTAGATTTAGAATTAGAGTACGACAGCCGTCCTGCAGCGATCAGTGATGATCTAAAAGATGCTTGGGACTATAGCGCTTTGGTTGAGGATTTAAAGACATTATTAGATACATTGCATTGTAATTTAATTGAATCCTTAGCCGATAAAATCTGTAGCCATATTTTAAAATCATATCCTTGTAAGCGCATACACTTAACCTTGGTTAAACCGCACGCCTTAGCGGGCAGTACGGAAGTGGGCTTAGTGGTGGAGCGGTTTAAGTAACATAGCGCCGTCATTACAATTTATCCGTTTATATACTCTGATATATCCAATATACATTTTTTTTACTACAAGACGCGAGCGATTACTAAAAACCATTTGCGCACACCCCAATGACTTGATATAATTTTGGCGCACGATTTTGCACAGATGAACGGGAGATTCAGATGCCTAAAATAAATGCGCCCTTACCGTTATTACTCTCTGCTCATGCATTAGAGCAGTTATTAGGGAACCAATATCAAGCCTTGTTGCAGCGCATTCAAC
>JBIPMB010000086.1:0-8904 GCA_044369355.1 Gammaproteobacteria bacterium
CGCTTTGATCAAGGCTGGGAAATAGTGGCACAAAAATATAGAAAAGTGATTAAAAAAAGTAATAACGTCATTATGTTATCTGACTATAAAATGACCTGACTTTTGCCTATACGAGAGTTACACCCTTTTATACTAAATCTAGTGCTTTTTTAGAAAAAATATGCTAAACTAGTCTCAGTCTAGTCTAAAGGAGCTGATAAATGCAAAGCGTTGGTGCTTTTCAAGCAAAAACCCATTTTTCTTCGCTGCTGGAACAAGTGGAAAAAGGTGAGCGTGTGCTCATTACTAAACATGGGCATCCTGTAGCTGAATTGATCCCCTGTAAGGACAAAGAAGATCAAGAAAAAGTAAAACAAGCCATCCAGCGGTTAAAATTATTTGCAAAAAACCATACTTTGGGTGGAATAGACTGGAAAATTCTACGTGATGAGGGGCGGCGATAACCATGCAATTTGTATTAGATGCCTCAGTTACGGTGGCGTGGTGTTTTAATGATGAAGCGACTACACAGACCACGGCGCTTCTAGAAAGCCTAGAGAACGGTAAAGCTTTTGTTCCAGCGATATGGCCATTAGAAATAGGTAATGTTTTAATTTCTGCGCAAAAGCGCCAAAGAATTAGTTATGCAGATATAATGCAATTTCTTGATCTGCTTAAAAATATTAACATCCATGTTGATCTTGAAACCGTCGACAAAAGTTTTCATGAAGTTTTTTCATTAGCGCATACAGAAAATTTAACTACTTATGATGCCGCCTATCTAGAATTAGCGATGCGCATGGGAATTCCGTTGGCAACTAAAGATCGGTTATTGCAACAAGCGTGCAATCGTCTGGGTGTAGAGTTATCGGCTGTATAACAGTACAAAGTATACACTCATAAATAGAGTTGAAACTCTTACACACTTCCATACAAAGCAAAAGCATTGCCTACGGCATGGGCCCAGTATCTATCGCCATAAGACCAATGCCAATATTCCGCTGGATAATTCACAAAACCCACTGCTTGCAGAGCATGATTCATAATGGCACGGTATTGTTGTGCTTGTGTGGATATTTTTGTGGAATCTGTTTTTGAAATAGAACCATCTATGTCTAATCGCCAATCTTCCACTTGAATACCCATGTCTACCACACGGTTTTGACTATCCAATAAATAAATATCGATTGCGGCACCGGTAGAATGCGGCGGAGTATTAGGTGAACCATCCCAATTAATAACGGGTGCAACTATTTGCGTTGTTTCTTGAAATAATGTATGTGCATCCCAATCTGGATAGGTATGCTGTAACAGCGTATGACGATCATTAAACAGTTGTTGCTGTAAAGCCAAACTTCTATAGGCTTCATACAAACAAAATCTTAGCTTAACCGGTAAGCGCTGTTGTGCTGTTACTAATTTGTTATATACCGTAACACGCATTTTAGTATAGTCTCGATTATTCAGTACTTCGGGTGAAGCACCAAAAAGAATGATGTCTTGTTCCAGTAAATCGATCATAGGCTCTTGATTGTCTTGTATGGGTATAGACAAAACCCGTGGATCAATGGGTGAAATGATGGAACGTTCTATGCAAGATTCAGACATAAGATAAATTTTCACTACTTTTTACAGATGCTATTTAGTTTATAGTAAACTGGAGTCAAATGAAATAATTTCATATACTCATAGCAGGGATGCTTTTTCTCTATAAAGGGTTTACAATGTGCTGAATCGATGGGTATAACAGGGAAAATACCATGATCCATGAATTAACAGTGCAAAATTTTGACGAAATATTAGATCAGTATGAAACGATTGTGATTGATTTTTGGGCACCTTGGTGTCAGCCATGCTTAGCCTTTAAACCTATCTTTACTCGCGTGGCCGAACAGTTTCCTCAAGTTTGTTTCTCTAGCATCAATGTGGAAGTGGAGAAAGACTTAGGAACAGATTTTAACGTACGGCAAATCCCTCTCATCATGATTCTACGCCAACGTGTGGCATTGTTTTCAGAAGCCGGTACATTGACCCAAGGCGCTTTGGCCGATTTGGTGCAACAGGCTTTGGCTCTAGACATGAGCGCCTTGCAGGCAGAAGTAAAGCACGGTGAAGAGACCTAAATGGGAATAGGTGTTATCTTAGCGAATCTGGGTACGCCTACTGCTCCTACCAAAAAAGCCATACGCCAATTTTTAAGGCCGTTTCTGCAAGATAAACGGGTTATACAAGATGTACACCCATGGCTATGGCGTATTATCTTAGAAGGCTTTATTTTGCCCTTTAGACCCAAGAAACTTGTTCATAATTATCAAAAAATTTGGCTGAAAGAAGGTTCACCTTTATTAGTATCTAGTTTATTACAAAAAAAAGCCTTAGCCGCAGCTTTTCAAACAGACGACATCACAGTGACTCTGGCCATGACGTATGGCGAACCTTCATTTAGCAATGCGTTGGCTGTTTTAGAAGCCGCTGCTTGTGAGCGCATTATTGTTATTCCGCTGTATCCACAATATTCCAGCACTACCACTGCCGCGGTGTTTGATGGTTTAGCGCGTGCCTTGGCGACTAAA
Organism: Gammaproteobacteria bacterium; assembly: GCA_044369355.1. Classification (GTDB taxonomy): domain Bacteria; phylum Pseudomonadota; class Gammaproteobacteria; order UBA1113; family UBA1113; genus VFKP01. The sequence continues at coordinate 2,553 of JBIPMB010000086.1, forward strand.
ATGCTGTTGCCAGAAATTATTTTTGTGGCGGATTATCATCGTCATCCTTTATACATTCAGGCAATCAGTCGTAGTATTACAAATTATTGGCAACAACATGGTCGCGGTGATTTATTGTTATTTTCGTTTCACGGCATTCCGCTATCGTATTGTGAACGTGGCGATACCTATCCTGCGGCTTGTGAGCAAACGGTAGCAGCAGTGGTAGAAGCATTGCAATTAAAACCTACGGAATATGGATTGAGTTATCAATCGCGCTTAGGCTATAAGCCATGGTTGCAACCCTATACCATCGATTTTTTACCAGAACAAGCGCGAGCAGGGCTTAAACGTGTGGATGTGATTGCGCCGGGCTTTGCCTCGGATTGTTTAGAAACTCTAGAAGAATTGCAACTGCAGAATAAAGCCGCGTTTTTAGCTGCAGGCGGGAAAGAGTTTCATTATATTCCTGCTTTAAATGACAATGCGGATCAGATAGCTTTATTGGCAGCGTTGGTGCGGGAACGGGTGTAGAATTTTACCCTCCCGGAGGTTTAGGCGTAGGGGGCGTAAAAGTATTTTGATTTTGATTCTGAAGTGTTAATTGTTTTTTATGAGCAAGTACATGCTGTAATTGTTGAGCGGCATCTGGCTGTACGGTGGTATCGGCGGAAACATTTGGATCGCGGCCCGTCATTTTAGAAATGAGCGGATGCACCGGAGCACGTGTTGGGCTATTTCCCGCAGAAGTCTTTCTGGTGGGTAGAACTTCAGTCTTAAATCGTGCTAACCATCCCTCAACTTTAGAGCGTAAGCGCTCTATGCGTTTTTTATCGTTGAATTTTTTGCGGTCTTCTTTTTGTTTCTTTTTTACCGGGTCAACTTCATGACTTTCAACCATTTCTGATTCTATTGTCGTTTTTACTTTTTTCTTGGTTTTTTCTTTTTCTGATTTGCCTTTCTGACGACCATCAGTCTTCGTTTGTTTTTTTTGTTGTCTTTTTTCTTTGCGTTCTTTGAGCGTTTCTTTGATGTCAATGACATTCGTGCGCTTGCCGTCGTCTATGCGCTTCGGATCTTTAGGATCCGGTAGTATGGGGCCTTTTGGGGGTTTGGAATCGTCGCTCATGACTTACCTTAATATGTACTGTCTTTGATCTAAATTATAACATAAAAAAAGGCGGCCGGAGCCGCCTTTATTAAAGTATATGGTTGCAATTATGCGACCATATCCTTTAGCTTTTTCAAGGCTTTGATTTTGACTACATTACGAGCTGGTTTAGCTTTAAACATAGTTTCTTCGCCATTAAAGGGGTTGATGCCTTTACGAGCCTTGGTTGCAGGTTTGCGTACAACTTTAATCTTCAACAAACCTGGCAGCGTAAATTCGCCAGCAGCCTTGCTTTTGATACAGCCATTAACGATGTCTGCTAAACCAGAGAATACGGCAGTGACTTGCTTTTTGCTGACATCAGCAAATTCGGCCAATGTCGTCAAGATTTCCGTTTTAGTAGGAGCATCTTTGTAAGTTTTGTTCAAGCTAGCCGGTGCCGCTTTACGTGCCAAAGGCTTAGCTTTAGTTGCTGATTTGATGCTGCGCGTAGCTTTTTTAGCTTTAACCGCAGATTTCTTAACCGCTTTCCCGGCTGGTTTTTTTGATGTTGCCATGTTTATTTCCTCTAACAATATGCAGATGACATTTAAGTACCCTAACTACTAGCTTAAACTGACACAACAGCGTTTAAGCAAGCAGATCCACGAGAAAATAAGATATCATATTTTTTAAGCTTGTATAGGGGTTTTATGAAAAAAAACACTTTTTTTATGATTTTTTTGCGATTATTTGCGGGTTTTTGGTCAAAAGACCCCAAGTGGCTTGTTCAAAAGGGTATTCTAGTTTACAATAGCGGATCTTTGCAGCCATAGAAAGTGCAAATTTTGTACAAAACGCTCATAGCAGTCGCGACGAGTGTATACTCACAGCAGTTGATTTTTAGGCGAGGCGCCGAGCCCTCGAGTACCAGGAGTGTAGTACTCTACATGACTGGTGCGAGATGGGCGAAGGCAACAAAGCCTAAAGGTCAAATGCGAAGAGTATAGTGGTTGTCATTGTTTTTAAGAAGTAATTTGGAGTAAATAGTATGCTAGCTAAAGCACAAAAAAATGAAATTATCAGTCGGTTTCAGCGTCAAGAAGGTGATGTAGGCTCTCCCGAAGTGCAAATCGCCCTGTTGAGCGCCCGTATTCGTGGCTTACAAGGACACTTTACGGTGAATAAGAAAGATCGCCACTCACGTAGAGGCTTGCTGAAAATGGTGTCCACACGTAAGAAATTACTGACTTATCTACTCAGAAAAGATAAGGCTAAGCACCAACAATTGATCAGTGATTTGGATATACGTGGCTAAGTAAAAGGGTAGTAATTATTCTCTCTATTCTACAAGTATCGTAAAGCCCGGATTGGGATGCAGGTTGCGAGCAAAAATCTTGGGAAAAAGCGGAGTTTATATGGGCATAAATGAGCATTTTTCTCGAGATTTTGCTCACAAGATGCGCCCAATATGGGCTTTTGTTGAAAAAGGCGCGAGTAGTTACAAAGGGTATTTTAAAAGAGGTTAAATTTGTGAGTATAGTAACGAAATCTTTCCAATATGGAAGTCATGTGGTCACCCTAGAAACGGGTTTGATCGCCAAACAAGCAACGGGCGCTGTCACAGTGCGTATGGGCGATACGGTGGTGTTAGTCACTGTTGTAGGCCAAAAAGAGTCTACCGTAGAAAGGGACTTTTTCCCATTAACAGTTAATTACATTGAAAAAACGTATGCTGGCGGTAATATCCCTGGTGGTTATTTTAAGCGTGAAGGGCGTCCTACGGAACGTGAAGTATTGGCTTCACGCTTAATAGACAGGCCTTTGCGTCCTATGTTCCCAGATGGCTTTAAACAAGAAGTACAGATCGTTGCTACGGTAATGTCCGTTGATCCCGATGTTAACCCCGATGTGCCCGCTTTATTAGGTGCTTCTGCTGCCTTGGCTTTGTCTGGAATCCCTTTTCATGGTCCAGTCGCTGCAGCCAGAGTGGGTTATGTTAATAATGAATATGTTTTGAATCCTTCTAAAGAAAAATTACTGGATTCTAAGTTAGATTTAGTTGTTGCCGGTGCGGCCGACGCTATTTTGATGGTGGAATCAGAAGCCAAAGAATTATCTGAAGAGGTCATGTTGGGTGCGGTGATGTTTGGTCATCAGCACATGCAAATCGCGATTAAAACGATCCGTGAATTGGCTGCAGACGCAGGTACTGTAACTTGGCAGTGGGCTGCACGAAGCACCGATGCCGAATTATTGGCTTTCATTGAAAAACAACATTATGCCGCTATTGTTAGCGCCTATGAAATCGTAGACAAAAAAGCGCGTCACGATAAATTAGATGCAATCAAAGAAGCCATACAAGCAGAATTTGCTATAGAAAGCGATGATACCCGTAAAAAAGCGATAAGCACTATTATCGGGGATCTAGAAAGCCGTGCTGTGCGTGAAAAAGTATTAGCTGGTGGTCCACGTATCGATGCGCGTGCATTGAATGCTATACGTCCTATCTCCATTCAAACGGGTTTATTACCTCGTACACACGGCTCGGCCTTGTTTACGCGTGGTGAAACGCAAGCTATAGTCGTTACTACTTTAGGTACGGGTAAAGATGCACAGCTGATAGACGATTTAGATGGCTTACGTAAAGAAACCTTTATGTTGCATTACAATTTCCCTCCCTATTCCGTAGGCGAAGTGGGCATGATGAGCTCCCCTAAGCGTCGTGAGATTGGTCATGGTAATTTAGCGCGCCGTGCTTTAAATGCGGTGTTGCCTGATGCCATGTCTTTCCCTTATGTGTTGCGTGTAGTGTCTGAAATTACCGAATCCAATGGTTCTAGCTCCATGGCCAGCGTCTGTGGTGGTAGCTTATCCTTAATGGATGCGGGCGTGCCTATCAAGGCTCCTGTAGCGGGCATAGCCATGGGCTTGGTGAAAGAAGGCGAGCGCTTTGCTGTATTAAGCGATATTTTGGGTGATGAAGATCATCTAGGTGATATGGACTTTAAAGTAGCTGGAACGGCTGCTGGTGTGACGGCATTGCAAATGGATATCAAGATTACTGGCATCACTGAAGAAATCATGCGCGTAGCTTTAGCTCAGGCTAAAGAAGGGCGTATGCATATTTTAGGTGAAATGGCTAAGGTCTTAACCGAGTCACGTGCCGAAATGTCCAATTACGCGCCGCGTATGACTACGATGCAAGTTCCAGTCGATAAAATCAAAGACGTGATAGGCAAGGGTGGTGTGACCATTCGTGGCTTGATCGACGAATTGGGTGTAACCATCGACATCGATGACGACGGTATCGTGAAAATAGCTTCCGTTAGTGGCGAAGCTGCTAAAGAAGCGAAACGTCGTATTGAATTACTGACGGCCGAGGTTGAAATCGGTCAGAAGTATGAAGGTAAAGTAGTAAAGATTGCTGATTTTGGTGCTTTCGTCGCCATATTGCCCGGTAAAGAAGGTTTGGTGCACATTTCACAAATTACCAATGAACGTGTAGAGCGCGTTACCGATGTATTGTCTGAAGGTCAGATGGTACGAGTGAAAGTCTTGGAAATTGATAAGCAAGGGCGTATACGTTTGACTATGAGAGACGTAGAAGTAGCCTAACATACTATAAGACAAGGGCGGCTCGGTTTCTCTCCGAGCCGCCTCTCCTTTACAAGGTTGTAATATGTTATATCCCTGGTTGAAACCGTATTTACAACAACTTCCATCCAATAGATTGCTGTGGCCTCAAGCGTTATTGCTTGCGGGTGCGGCTGATCTGGGCGGCATGGATTTGGCTCAGCATTGGGCCGCTTTCTTATTATGTCATCAGCCTGAAGAACACACTGCTTGTGGGCAATGTCAAAGTTGTCATTGGTTGCAAGCCGGGCATCATCCTGATTTTTTCACCCTCATCAAAGCCGAAGACGAAAAGGTCATTAAAATTGACGCCATTCGTGAACTCATTGCGCGCTTAAGCAAAACAGCGCACAGTCAGGCTGCACAAGTGATTTTAATTTCACCCGCAGAAAGTTTAAATACAGCCGCAGCCAATGCGCTATTAAAGTCATTGGAAGAACCTAAGGCGCGTGTACATTTTCTTTTAGTGGCAGATCATCATTTAAGTTTACCTAAAACCATACGCAGCCGTTGTCAAACCATAGTATTGCACGCAGCGCGAGAACAATCACTGGCCTGGTTAAAAACGCAATTTACTGACAAAACCGAAGACAGCTTGCGTCAGGCGTTGCGCTTAGAACGTGAGCATCCCTTAGCGGCTGCGCGGGCGTTAACACAAGATGACACTCTACAATTGGATGCTTGGCTAGACGATTGTGTGGCAGTGGCTTTAAAACAGCAAAATGCTTTATTGGTCGCGCAAAAATGGGCAGGCCTTTTAAAAGAACAGCAACTGCGTGCCACGGCTTATTTCTTTTTAGACAGTGTGCGTTATAGTGTCACGCACAATCATCTATTTTCTGTTTATGAAAATAAAGCGCAGCAAATAGAACAATTGGCGGCGCGTTTTTCCTTAAACAAAGGCTTAGAACACTGCCAATCACTGTGGACTTTGTATGCCGAAAACATACAGGGTTTGAATCTTAATTTTCAGCTGGCCTTGGAATGTAGGTTATTGGCTTTGGCCGCTGATTAAACACATTTTTCTGAGGACAAACAAAGGAACCAGGGCAAATGGTATCGGCAGCTGAGAAAGATTGGCTTCGTACACAGATTGACCAGACCCTGATCTAAAAAATGGGGCCGTCGCAAATAAATAATGATCTTCAGCTATCCATAAGCTAAATTTTCTCTGGACGTAACTAGACTGCTAAAGCGTAAAATTATTCATAAAAAGCCATGTTTGCAGCAACAGCGTATTGCCTTTTTCTTAACATATGGTGAAGTTCTATTCCTGCCAGCGTGGCTTTGGTCGTTGCATAGGTGCTTATTTCTTATTGCCTCTGATCAGCAGCGGGGTAAATTCATCAACCATAGTATTAGTTTCAACTCCTGATCTAGGTTGTTCAATAGAGTAGAAGTAGCATATTACTTTATTGGTAATAATCTCAGGAGTACTGTTTAAATATTCTATATAGTCTTGCTTAACTAAAGCTGATCCAATAATTATTTTCTCTTGCCCTTGCTGATGCAGTATTTCTTTTATGTATTGGGTTAAAATATCCGTGACAATTATTTGTAATGGTTGGTATTTTTTTCCACCAAAGTAGGCTGCACTTGCAGTGCGGTCGCTGAGCTTTTTCCGAGAATCTGTATTCTTATTTAAAG
>JBIPMB010000313.1:0-8886 GCA_044369355.1 Gammaproteobacteria bacterium
CGCGTCTTCCACTGCGTCGGGAATACCATCGCCATCACTATCGAGATCCAAATAATTCGGTGTACCATCACCATCTGTATCAGTTGGTACACAAGGAGCTGTACCGCTACAACCTGCATCTTCTATACTATCAGGAATACCATCCCCATCGCTATCCAAGTCGAGATAGTTTGGAGTACCGTCACCATCCGTATCGGTCGGCGTACAAGGAGCCGTTCCATTACAACCCGTATCTTCTAAACTATCAGGAATGCCATCATTATCAGAATCGAGGTCCAAATAATCAGGCGTACCATCACCATCTGTATCGCGTGGAGTAGCCGGGGTTGATCCCGCTTCAATAGAATCGGGAATACCATCGTTATCAGAATCAAGATCGAGGTAGTTCGGCGTACCGTCACCATCTGTATCAGTTGGTGTACAAGGAGCTGTTCCAGTACAACCCGCATCTTCTACTGCATCAGGAATACCATCGTTATCAGAATCAAGATCGCGGTAATTCGGAATACCGTCACCATCCGTATCGGTCGGTACACAAGGAGCTGTTCCAGTACAACCCGCATCTTCTAAACTATCAGGAATACCATCATTGTCAGAATCAAGATCCAAATAATCAGGCGTACCATCACCATCTGTATCGCGTGGAGTGGCTGGATTCGGACCCGCTTCGATAGAATCGGGAATACCATCTCCATCACTATCTAAGTCGAGATAGTTCGGAGTACCGTCACCATCCGTATCAGTGGGTGTACAAGGTACTGTTCCATTGCAACCTGCATCTTCTACTGCGTCGGGAATACCATCGCCATCACTATCGAGATCCAAATAATTCGGTGTACCATCACCATCTGTATCAGTTGGTACACAAGGAGCTGTTCCGTTACAACCTGCATCTTCTATGCTATCGGGTATACCATCCCCATCGCTATCTCTATCGAGGTAATCAGGCGTGCCATCATTATCAGAGTCGCGTGGAGTGGCTGGGTTTGGTCCCGCTTCAATAGAATCGGGAATACCATCTCCATCACTATCTAAGTCGAGATAATTTGGCGTACCATCTCCATCCGTATCTGTCGGTACACAAGGAGTTGTACCGCTACAACCAGCATCTTCTACTGCATCCGGAATACCATCGCCATCACTATCGAGATCCAAATAATTCGGTGTACCATCGCCATCTGTATCTGTCGGCGTACAAGGTGCTGTTCCGTTACAACCTGCATCTTCTATACTATCGGGTATACCATCCCCGTCGCTATCTCTATCGAGGTAATCAGGCGTACCATCTCCATCTGTATCGCGCGGAGTGGCTGGATTCGGACCCGCTTCAATAGAATCGGGAATACCGTCTCCATCACTATCGAGATCCAAATAATTTGGAATACCGTCGCCATCAGCATCACCAGTACCTTCAACAGTATCAGAAATACCGTCTCCATCCGAGTCGGTAATAACAGATACATTCACCGCTAACAAAGAGGAAGCGCTGGTACAACCATTGGCATTAGCTACCACACTTACGACTCCACTTGTACTATTTACAACTACAGTTATGGAATTAGTAGAAGATACACCCGTCCATCCAGAAGGAAGGGTCCAGGTATAACTGGTGGCTCCAGCAACTGGAGAAACACTATATGTTTGCGTTGAGCCATTGCTGACGGTGGTCGTACCAGATATCGTTCCAGGAGTAGCCGGTGTTACAGGTTGTGCATTAATGGTCGCAACAGTAGCTACTCCGCTTACACACCCGTTTGCATCCCTCACTCGTATTGAATAAGTTCCGGATACCAGACCAGAGAAAATAGCACTAGCCTGGTAATTTCCATTATTGATATTGTATGTAAGACCAGCTCCCACAGGGGCTGTGATTGTGATTGAACCAGTAGAAGTTGTGCAATTTGTTTGCGTAACAGTGATGATTGCATTAGCGGGGAGTGCGTTGACCGTTACAGATCTATTTACAGTCGCAGTAGAGCAACCCCCAGAACCCGCTACAGAGTAGGTGATCGTAGCGGTACCGGCCGCAACACCGGTTACAACTCCTGTAGTAGCATTGACCGTTGCAATAGAAGAATTCAAGGAAGCCCATGTACCCCCATTGGCTGAAGAACTGAATGTAGTGGTAGAGCCCACGCAAACCGACTGCGTTCCACTTAATATCCCTGCACTGGGGCCACTAGCAACAGTAACGTCTCTGGTTGCTGTAACACTTGCACATCCACCTGAACCAGCCACGGTGTAGGTAATTGTAACAGTGCCTGCAGCTACACCGGTTACTACTCCTGTAGTAGCATTGACAGTTGCGATAGAGGGATTCGAGGAACTCCAAGCACCCCCATTGACTGAGGAGCTGAAAGTTGTAGTAGAGCCGACACAAACCGACTGCGTTCCAGTAAGTGTCCCGGCACTTAATGTGGTTGAAATCGTTACAACACTGCTTGCAGAGGCATCGGCACAACCACCTGAACCGGTAACAGTGTAGGTAATAACGGCAGTTCCCGCCGCAACACCTGTTACCACCCCGGTGCTACCATTGACCGTTGCAATGGATGTTGCAGAGCTGCTCCATGTACCATTTGCAACAGAAGAAGAAAAAGTAGCTGAGCCCCCTACACAGATAGATTGTAAGCCAGAGAGAACACCCGCACTTGGAGCGGCAGTAACGGTTACAACTCTGCTAGCCGTAACACTTGAACATCCGCCCGTACCTGCCACAGTGTATGTTATAGTAGCTGTTCCTGCCGCTACGCCTGTAACTACACCAGTTGTAGCATTTACCGTTGCGATTGAGGTAGCCAAACTACTCCACGTTCCATTTGCAACGGAAGAAGTGAAAGTAGTGGTACCGTTTACGCAAATGGTCTGCCCACCACCCAAGGTGCCGGCACTAGGGGCAGCTGTGACTGTAACGGATCTTGTTTGGGTAACATTGGCACATCCGCCCGTACCCGCTACCGTGTAGGTAATTGCCGCTGTTCCAGGAGCCACACCAGTTACAACACCAGTTGAAGCGTTGACCGTTGCTATAGAGGTAGCCAAACTGCTCCAGGTACCATTTGCGACAGTAGAAGTAAAAGTAGTTGTACCGCTAACGCAGATATCCTGCCCACCACTCAATGTACCAGCAGTAGGAGCAGCCGTAACGGTAACGACTCTTGTAGCTGTTGCGCTGGTGCCAGTACAGCCTGCAGTTCCAGGAACAGAATAAGTTATAGTTGCAGTACCTGCAGCGAGTCCGGTTACTACACCGGCGGAGGAAACTGTTGCAATAGAGGTAGCCGAACTAGTCCACGTTCCTCCGGTAATGTTTGATGAAAAAGCTGCAGTGCTTCCAACACAAATAGCTTGTGTACCAGTAATTTCTCCGGCAGAGGGAGCTGCCGTAACAGTAACACTCCGAGTAGCGGTGGCATTAGCACATCCGCCAGTGCCAGTAACAGTATAAGTAATAGTAGCTGTTCCTGCAGAGACACCTGTAATAACGCCCGTTGTAGAATTTGCGGTTGCGACCAATGTATTGGAAGAACTCCAGGCGCCTCCACTTACAGAAGAAGAAAATGTTGTACTTCCAGTACCACAAATGGTCTGCGTGCCAGATAGCGTCCCTGAACTCGGCGGGGCTGTGACAGTAACCGTTATAACGTTTGTAGAGGCAGCAATAACAGTGGTTCCATTATTTGCTACATCACTAGCAATACGCTGAAAATAAGTGGTTTGAGTCAATGTACCCGGCGTATAGGTTACCCCAGTCGCACCAGCGATGTTAGAAAATCCATCAGAAGCGGAAACTGTAGACGACTGCCATTGGTAGCTTATTGTACCGGTATTTCCTGAGGCAGCGGTCGTGCTGGTCAATGTGACTGGCGCCGTGCCTGCACAAATAGCTTGGTCGGAACCAATTACCCCAGGACTGAAGTTCGACAAACTTCCGTCTGGATTAAAAATAAAGCTACATATGTAGGTTTGTCCAGTGGTCGGATCAAAGAAATGTAGCTTCCAGTTCCCCGCAGGGGCAGCGTTATCATTAGCCGAGTTACCATAAAAGCAAAGGTCTTTGGATGTACCGTTATAGCTGCCGAACCATTTTGTTCCGGAGTAGATCACATTACCTTCCTGAACGAGTACTCCATTGATTGTAACTTTAGTTAACTGGTAATTGACAGCGGGGGAGTTCTGCGTAAACGTAAATCGCCCAGCATGGACTTTACCTGCAGGAATATTACCTATATCAAAAGAGCTGCAGGTACCCCCTGCACCATTGTTTCTTCTGGAAAAGGTTGGACACTGTGCAAATCCTTGATCTGCCAACGATAACAAAAGGATGAAATAAAAGAGAGTACGAATTCTTTTGCCAGATAACTGCAAAAGCAAATAGGTGCTAGATTTCATAAGCAGGTTTGTATGCGTAGTAAAAAGTGTAAAACAGGATACCCTATCTAGCGGTGAAAATAGGTTGAGGAGTAAAATAGATTTATAGAATTAGTTCTATCCAGAATAGTAAGATGTCACGTACGACCGTCGGCCATCGCGCAAAGCGTAGAATTCTACGGAAAATTTATATTTATAGAATTAATTCTACAAAATAACTTAAAAGGATGTTCTTTATTAGTAGCTCGAATATTCAGCAAATATTGAAAGTGGAAACAATAGCAAACGAAAACGAAGAAATAATCGGTAAAGACAACGTGAGTTTACTTTTAGCTGACGACCATAGCATGATTCGACGCGGCCTCAAATTCTTCTTACAAGTCAGCCTGGGATGCAGAAACATAACGGAGGTGGCTTCTTGTTCTGATCTTTTACGAGAGGTTTCAAAGAATCAGTATACGCACCTGATATTGGACATAATTTTAAAAGACGGAAACAGCCTTGAAATTATTCCAAGCTTACAGAAACTAGCACCGGATCTTAAGATCATGATTTTTTCTATGCAGCCGGCCGAAATCTATGGCCCTGCGGTTCAGCAGTACAGGATCTTTCATTATATCCACAAATCGGAAGGCGAAGAATCGATACTAAAAAAACTAAATGCATTCCTTAAGAATGAAAGCTCGACGACAGAAAAGGGTACACGCAGCTACTCAACCAATCCCTTCTCTACACTTGCTCCCCGTGAATTAGAGATTCTTCACTACATCTTACGAGGATACGGCACAAAACAAATCGGAGAAACACTTAATCTTCAAATGAGTACCATTTCGACCGTAAAGAACAGGATCTTTGAAAAAACAAAAGCTAGCAACCTGAAAGAACTGCTAGATCTGGCCGTATTGTACAATATAAATTACTGATCGTACGCCTTATCTTTAAGGCACGATGAAGAAGCTACTGCTTTACATTACTAGTCTTTTCTGCCTCTTAATGAAAGAAGGCTATTCCCAATCCCAGTTGGGCTTTAGAACATTCACGTATACTACAGAGAACGGTCTCCCTTCGAATGGAATAAAAGGCATGCAATGGGATGAGAACACAGGATTTTTATGGATAGCAACCGAGGCAGGTATCTCTAGATTTAACGGAATTGACTTTACGAATTTTACAAGGGGCAATACTAATTTTATTACCGCTGAGAGAATCAGATTCATGGTTCGCAATCGAGATAACCAGATCAGAGTAGCCGATATGGACGGCAACCTACTGGCTGTAGCAAATAACACCCCCTACAGTTTGGTAAAACAAGACACGATTAGTTCACGCTATGCGAAAGACTGGGACTACAGACTGCTTGGAGCTGCCATGACCGATAGGTTTCTCTTCGTGGATTCAATTCCTTTTGCAAAGAGAATTTCATTTCCATTCTGCGATGTATTGTCCATAACACCGATGAGTGCACTGTTATTCAACCAGCAGGGCACCATCTTGTCTGTAGACATGGAAAAAAGAGTGCTGTTTGATCTCACTAAACTAGGAAGAGATAATTTAATTGGATTTCTCTTCAACGATAAATATTACATACAAAAAAGAAACAAAGAAAACCTTTTTCTATTAGATACAAAAACCAATACAACAGTATTATCAAGTATTAAACTTCCGTCTAAGAATGCAAAAATAGTTTGGGAGAATGGGATGCAATATCCAATTGCCCTCGATGAAAAAAATGCATGGGTGTTTAAAAATAGTACCAATGGCCCTTCATTTGAGCTGATCTGCTCTGCATTGCCCAACCTCGGATTAATTAAATACGTACAGTACAGTCAAGGAAGGGAGCTTCTTTTTCTAGGAACTGCATCTCGAGGATTTGCCGTGATAAAGACAAACCGAATAAGACAAGTAAAAAAACTAAAGGCAGATACCAAAGAATTAAGCGCTTACTATTCACAATGGGAGTTTAAGCCCGGAACAATTCTAACGAATGAAGGGCATGTTATAGGTGATGGGGCAACGGCAGATCAGCCGATAAAAGGCCGATTCGGTTTTTCGATTTACGAAGACGGTGACTCACTCGTATGGTATTCGGCCGGGAAAAAGAACAAAATAGGTAATTATCTTACTTTATTAAACCGACAGAACAAAACAGTAAAATACTTTGAAAGAATTGAGATATATAATGTATTCGCCCAATCGAGGTGGCAAAAAAATATTTTAATAGGCAATCACAAAGGCCTAGGTATATTACAAGGTGATTCACTGCAACTTCTTTTTGGGGCTTCAAAAAATAAGAATGAAGAATCCACTGCATTTAGCATACTTGAACAATCTCCGGGCGTGTTCTCGATGACGAGCTGCTCCGGATGGATAATTTTTAATTTAACTGAAAAAAAAGCTGATACGCTACTTAAGATACCAGGCTATTGTGTACGAAGCCAGATAAAGATCGGAGGATACACCTTCATTGGAACATATGGAAAAGGGATCTATGTGTACAAAGACGGAAAAATCCGTCAACTCCCGATCGACAAAAACTCATTTCTACTCTACACGCATTGTTTTGTACCAGATAAATATGGATTCATTTGGATGAGCACAAATAGGGGGCTTTTCAAAGCACAAGCTACCGAGATGATCAATGCTTTTGAGAAGGGCAGCTCTAACGTTTACTACCACTACTTGGGCAAAAACGATGGGATGGATATGACAGAGCTAAATGGTGGATGCTCTCCGTGCGCACTGCGTATGAAAGATGGCACCATTTCTTTTCCTACCATGGATGGGCTTTTATGGGTCGTACCCGGACAAGACAATCCACTTATGCCCGATGGCCCCCTATATATAGATAAGATAACAGTAGATGAGGTTGAATATTCTAGCACGACCATCGCAAAAAACACACTACCCACAAATTTTAAAAGCATTCAAGTTTATCTTGGATTTTCAGCCTGGGCAAATACCGAGAACATATACATTGAGTACAAACTTGGCGATAACCCAGCTTGGAAGACACTTACTCCAGCTGAGGGCTCGGTAATACGCCTTGGGAGCTTGCCAGGCGGGGATTACACTTTGTATATAAGAAAAAGAAATGGTTTTGGAGCAGAAAACTACTTTCAAATTTCGATTCCGTTACGCGTAAACAGACCATGGTATACCTACCGACTTTCATACTTTCTCTTAGCGATACTACTAACCGGCTTAATTTACTTACTAAGCCGATTCCAAAACAGAAGACTAATTAGACGTCAACGAGAATTAGAGAGAATGGTCGATGCTAAGACAAAAGACCTCAAAGACCAAAATAACATTCTAGAGAAAAGTAATCGGATTAACAATAGACTCATTTCGATCATTAGCCACGATATAATTACCCCTCTCAAGTTCTTACATTCCGCAGGAAAAGGGCTACTCAAAAAAAGAAGTGAGCTACCGGATGAGACACAGAGCGAGATCCTCAATGAGATCATTAATACATCACAAGACCTTCATTTGCTCTCAACAAATATCTTGAACTGGATCAAGTACCAAAGTGAGAATAAACGATTAATACCAGAACCCATATATGCGGAAGAGGCCACAAATCAGATCATCGGGTTACTCACACCCATGGCGCGTGAAAAAGACTTGAAACTCATCAATATTATCGACCCGAACATATTGATCAACCAATTAGCCGAACCACTTCGAATTTTAATCTATAACCTATTGCTTAATTCCATACACTACTCAAAAACAGGAACAATCACTGTTGATATCAAAGAAATGGAGAACACATATGTCCTCACAGTTTCTGACCAAGGAATTGGTATGTCAGAAGAAAAGATCGAAAGTTTACTCAATGATTCGACTCCCATACAGGACAATAAAAAAGAAATGGCCAGTGGACACGGATTGGGCTACTTGATTATCCGAGATGTAGTCAACTGGATGGGCGCGAGAATTGCCATTCGTTCTACTCCCGGTAAGGGAACAGAGGTAAGGGTCGAATTTCAGAATCTGTCAGCGAACTAATAGACCAACGTAACGGTTCCTTTCAGAAAATACTCGTTTCCTACTCCCAAACCACCTCCTCGCTAGCTTGCAACCAATACGCGTAACGATCCCCGTAGTGTGCATCGATACTGTTACGGCGAATCTTGAGGGTTGGGGTAATAAACCCATTGGCAACGGTCCATTCATTGCGCACGATCACCAACTTGGCCAATTGTTCGTGCAACTCGAGTCGCTCATTGACCTTGTTTTTGATTGCAGACAACTCAAGATGCAATGCAAGGCGATCGACAGAAGGGTCCGTAAGCAGACAAAGCGCCAATGCACCCGACTGACCGGAACCCACTACGCAAACCTGTCCAAAGAGAGTGTGCTCCAATAAAAGTTTCTCAATGGGGGCGGGCGCCACATATTTCCCCTTACTGGTCTTAAAAAGATCTTTAATTCTTCCGGTAATGGTCAAATAGCCATCCCCATCGAGACGACCCTCATCTCCAGTTTTAAGAAATCCGTCTTCGAAAC
>JBIPMB010000006.1:0-27026 GCA_044369355.1 Gammaproteobacteria bacterium
GTCTTTACCAGAGAAACAACCACCACCATGACGAGCAAAACCACCATAAGTATCTACAATAATTTTTCTGCCCGTTAAACCGCAATCCCCTGATGGACCGCCTATAACAAAGCGCCCCGTAGGATTCACTAAAAAACGTGTTTCTTTAGTCAGCCATTTCTCAGGAAAAACAGGCCTGATGATTTCCTCTATGACGGCTTCGCGCAAATCGGTTTGGCTAATGTCTGGATGGTGCTGTGTAGATAATACAATTGTATCTACACTCACAGGAATATCATTTTCATAACGAAACGTTACTTGGCTTTTAGCATCAGGTCTAAGCCAAGGCAATACTTTTTCTTTACGCAGCTTAGCTTGGCGTTGTACCAAACGATGCGCATAAGTGATCGGTGCTGGCATTAACACATCCGTTTCATTGCTAGCATAACCAAACATCAAGCCTTGATCACCCGCTCCTTGTTCATGCTCGCTGCTTTCATTGACGCCCATGGCGATATCAGCAGATTGTTTGCCTATGGATGTTAACACAGAACACGAATTGCCATCGAAGCCTAAGTCAGAATGGTTATAACCAATTTCTATGATCTTCTCTCGCACTAGACTTTCAATATCTATCCAAGCAGTTGTCGTAATCTCACCGGCAACCAATACCAAGCCGGTTTTAACCAAAGACTCACACGCAACGCGCGCGTGTGGATCGTGTTCTAAAATATGATCCAAAACCATATCCGAAATTTGGTCGGCAATTTTATCGGGATGCCCTTCAGACACCGATTCAGAGGTAAATAAAAATTGTTTTGTCATAATATCTCCTCAGCATATTACTGGATGCGTTAAGAAATGCTATCATACCTACTTTAATAAGGTTTTACACTAAAAATGTCTAGTATAATGCTCGATAATTACGACTCATTCACCTATAACATAGCGCAATATTTTAGCACACTAGGTTACCCATTAACAGTCCTTTCTCCTGATCAAATCGACTTAGAAGGCATACGCGCGCTAGAACCCACGGCCATTATACTCTCACCTGGCCCCGGACATCCCAAAGAAGCCACTTTGGCGATAGAGATTGTGCAGAATATGTCCTGTCCGATTTTAGGCATTTGCTTGGGCATGCAAGTCATAGGACTAGTGCATGGTGCTACTATCATCCGCGCACCGGAACCCATACACGGCAAAACGTCTGCCATTCACCATACACAAAAAAGCATCTTCGCACAGATGCCTACGCCTTTTGCGGCCACACGCTATCATTCACTGGCCATTGATCGCGAATCATTGCCCGCGGACTTAGAATTATTGGCTTGGACAGAAACCACCACCGGCGATACAGATGTTATCATGGGCATACAACATCGCCACAAACCCATCATGGGCGTGCAGTTTCATCCAGAAGCTATTTTAAGTGAACAGGGCTACAAGCTTTTCGATAACTTTTGTATACTGGCACGATTGTGGGCTTAAAGTTTTAGGAAATCAACATGAACATAAAAATTGCCACGCGCGGCAGCAAATTAGCCTTAATACAAACCAATCTCATCATTGCCGCATTACAGCATCAATACGCCGATCTAAAAATAGAAAAAGTTGAAGTATTGACTACAGGCGATCAAATTCAAGATAGATCACTGACTGAATTAGGTGGCAAGGGTTTATTTGTAAAGGGGTTAGAAGAACATCTGTTAAGCGGCGAAGCCGATATCGCAATGCATTCATTAAAAGACGTCCCCCCTAAACTAGACGATGATTTTTATATAGCCGCTGTTTTAGAGCGGCAATCGCCGCACGATGTTTTGGTCAGCGAGAAATATGATAGCATCGCGGCTATTCCTCCCGGCGCTATTGTAGGCACCAGCAGTGTACGCAGAAAAGCAGCGTTATTGCATCTGCGTTCTGATCTAGACATCAGAATGATCCGTGGCAATGTAGACACCCGTCTTAAAAAATTAAGCGATGGCCAATTCGATGCTGTGATCCTCGCCGAAGCGGGCCTTAAAAGACTAGGCTTAGAACAACACATCAAAGAAGTGTTAGCACTAGACAGCTTTACCCCTTCTGTAGGTCAAGGTATCATCACCATTGAATGTTTACAAAGCCGTCGCGATTTAATCGAGTTATTACAAAAAATAAATCATGTTCCAACCTATGCCATCATGAGCACCGAACGAGCAATGAACCGTGCTCTGAATGCATCCTGTAATTCACCCGTAGGCAGTTTTGCAACGATATCGGCCGATAAACTACATTTATACGGCGTAGTGTGGAGTCTGGATGGATTACAGAAGATCGAAACACGCCAATCCGGGTCTATTCAAGATGCAGAGAAAATTGGGGTACTAGCCGCAGAAGACTTGGTACGAAAAGGTGCCATACGGTTACTGGGATTGTAAACTAATCCAGTATTATATTTTGACTCAATTCTGTCATAAAAGAAAAGTACTATAGCCTCATCACTGAATAAAACGAATAGACAGGATGAATGGTGGCAGACGATAGTACTACTTATACACAACCTTTTTCTGAAGAAAAACTTCAACAGACAGAAATTTCAGCCTCTCAGGATCCTACTGACCAAATTGATTTGAAATTTTTAGCTGTTATGGCCGTACTGTTAGCCAGTATAGCCGACGGTTTGTATTACAGCTTAAGTATGCTGAAATTCGGCTGCGAGGTAGACACAGAAAGTTTCAGCGGAATAGAGGGAGATAGTAAGTTTGACAATCTCACCAATAACTGGGGCCTACATAAAGCGGTACTCATAGCATTTTTAGTGCTGATACCAACGACTATCCTTTTATCCATACTGGGGGCGAAGAAACTTAATCTCAGCGAAAAGGTACAAAAATTATGGCCGTATGTCCGTAGCGCACTCAGTGGTTTAAAAAATGGTCGTAAAGCGGTGGTCAGTACCGCTTTTATTGCTCAAGCTTTTGCGCATAGTACCCGTTTTTACAGATGGGCCAATCCTATTGGTATAGTCGTAGGATTACTCTGCATGGCAAATGCCATATGGCTACGGCGCATGGAAGAAGAAAGAGACTCATTTATCAAAGAAAATCAAACTATGGTGGAAAACTTAAATAAGATCGAGGATCCAAAAGATCTTGAGGAAAGGCCCACTGCTGTTAGACACAGTCGTTTAAAACAAAGTGCCATCTGCGCCGCTGTTTTTGGAGATGGCCTAACCGATGGAGTCTATTTGTATGCCTGCTTGTTTGGAGTGATTGGTTTGAGCACAGTTGTTTTTCCTCCCTCTTTGTTGATTGCGGCGACTGTTGCTGTAGTCGTTATTACACTATTATCCGTCATCAGTAAACAACACGCTGAATATAAAAAATCGTGTGAATTAGAACTAAGCGCAGTGAATCTAGATATTGCTTATCTAGAAAGAAAGAACTGTCTTAACCCAGAGGGATTGAGTCAGGAAGAGCGTACTGAATTAGATTCCTTGAAAGAAAAACAAAGCAAACTCAGCGAAACAGTATACAGTGATAATAAAAGCTTTCTATTTTCTGCGAGTAGACAAACCGTCATGGGATTTAAAAACGCAGCAGCAGCGGGCGCCGTGTTATTAATGATCCCGGGTATTGAACTGGTTGCAGAAATTTCTTTTATCTTGGCTAAGGTCGCAGGTTTCTTTTATGCACTCTTTTTAGCCGGCGAAGAAGTTAAAAAATATAACGAATCAACAAAAAAAGAAAACCCCGTTACAGTTGATCCCAGTGTACCCCAAAAAAACGAACCTGAGGTAATAGGCAGTGAGGCAGCCTCAGTCAAAAAATCACCTTTTACAATGAAATTTTTTGAGGAAACCAGTAAAACTGTAAAGCTCAATACTGATTTCGTTAGCAAAAAAATAGAAAATTGTATGGCTTTTTTCACTAGAAACCCGTCGATTTCAGATCCTAAGCTCACTAGTTCCATTCTTCCTTATGCATGCTAAATCATTTACTAACAGAAACCATCTCTTTCGGAAACATGCAGCAAAACTCACTACCCTTACCTAATTCGCTGTAAATGATCAATTCCCCGTGATGTCTTAGTAACACATGTTTAACGATGGCTAAGCCCAAGCCAGTGCCACCACTGTCTCTAGAGCGTGCTTTATCGACCCTATAGAAACGCTCGGTAATTCTGGGAATATCTTTCTTTTCAATACCTATGCCATTGTCTATCACCTTAAAACAAGCCTCTTCATTTTCAAGTTTCCAGATCACTTCAATTTTACCGCCTTTGGGCGTATATTTCACGGCATTACCGATTAGATTGTAAAACAAACTTTTTAATTCTTCTGCGATACCATCTAAACTAAGCGTGGAATCTTTAGACAAGCTAATATGGTGTTGTCCCTGACTTAATTGCAGTGCATCTTCACAGACAGCAGCCAACATGTCAGCAATGGGTAGTTTTTTCTGATAGACGATTTCTTGCTCCGTTGTTTCTAGATGAGAAAGAAACAATAAGTCTTTAATGATATGCTCCATCCTCAAGCTATGCTGATGCATTTGCCTAAAGATCTTATCCCAGTTAGGGTTACTATCATTTTGTTCAATCAGAGCTTCTAGATAACCGCGAATCACCGTGAGTGGTGTGCGCAATTCATGGGAGACATTAGCAATAAAGTCACGTCGCACACGTTCTAAATGTTCTATATGGTGCACGATGTCTTCTGGTAATTTATCCTGAGAAATATTAGTCATTAAAATCCTCACTGCTGAATTGATAACCCACACCACGGATGGTTTTAATCAAATGATGTTGCTGATGGGGTTTCAATTCATCTCTGAGTCGTCGCACTTGCACATCGACTGTTCTCTCATCGATGTAAGAGGTCAGGCCCCAAACAAAATTAATCAGTTGTTCTCGGTTGTAAGTTCTATTGGGATGTGTCATAAAAAAATGTAATAGATCGTAAGTATTGCGTGTGAGTGTGAGCGGTTCGCCATGAATACTCGCACTGTGGCTGTAAATATCCAAACACAGCGGTCCCACGCTAATTTGTCCTTTAGGATCCGCTATAGGGCCGCGGCGCAGCACAGACTTAATCCGCGCAATGAGTTCTAGTGGCGAAAAAGGCTTGGTGACATAATCGTCTGCTCCCGTTTCCAAGCCGAGCACGCGATTTTCTTCTTCGGCTTTAGCGGTCAGCATGATGATGGGAATATCCAGGTATTCTTTTTGCTTTTTTAACCACTGAATAAAACTAATACCGCTTTGGCCTGGCAACATCCAGTCCAGAAGAATAAGACTAGGTATAGACTCTTGAATCAAGGCTTTCGCTTCTTCAACAGTTCCTGCTTCTAACAGCATAAAACCTGTATTGTTAAAAGCAAATGTGATCATGTCACGAATGGCATCTTCATCTTCTACCACTAAAATACGCGTTTGTGCCATAGGAATTTTTTTTGAAGTCATATTAAACTCTAGTCAATCTATTTTTACCATGTTAAAGCCATGGCTCTCAACGTATTTTTGAACTTTATGAG
The DNA here is from genome assembly GCA_044369355.1 of Gammaproteobacteria bacterium. Classification (GTDB taxonomy): domain Bacteria; phylum Pseudomonadota; class Gammaproteobacteria; order UBA1113; family UBA1113; genus VFKP01. The sequence continues at coordinate 5,493 of JBIPMB010000006.1, forward strand.
CAAGGCTACCAAAATGTATTCCTGGTTTTGTAGTATTGATGCCGCCCCACATACAATCAGCAGTAATTCTATTTTATACCACTGACTATAATATTACTATAAAATCCGCTAATAGCATCGCTGTTTTCAAAATCCACCAGTTTATCGCAAAACGCGTCAATTTCTTGAGCAGATAGAATCTTATTATTCAATATGCTTTCTTTTACTGCATACAGACCCAGGCGATAAAGACTCTTTTCTTCGGCTGTCAACAGTATTGCTTGATTTGTTTTTGCTTTTATCTCTTTACAATTTAACGCTCTAAGCTGATGCGGAACCTCATTGCCTAGAAGTACATTGTATCCATGAACAGAAAATATTTTACGTGCAACTGTGAACCAATCCTCTACGAGTGATGTTTGTGGATAAATAAAATAAGATCCTGGGCGCACACTCATCGCTTCATAACAAAGAATTCCACCCGCCTTTAAATGCTGATACATATTTTGTAAGGCCTTGGCCGGTTGTTGTGAAAATTCAATGACCCATCTGCCATAGGTCGCATCGTAACTCAGCCCTAGTTTATCTAAATCAAAAACATCGCACACATAGAAATCAATATTATCCACCCCTAGATCTTCGGCTGTTTTCTTTGCCATTTCTATTTGGCTTTCGCTGCTGTCTATAGCAATCACTTTTCCTTTAGAGCCGACTAATCTAGCAAGGTCACACGCCATATGGCCACTGCCACAACCGACTTCTAGTACAGTCATCCCGGGTTTAAGGCCGCTGTCCATTAGAAAAGAAAGTGCTAGTGGATTATAGAGTTTGCTGAGTAGAGATAAGCGTTCATAATCACTTTCACCGGTACTTAAAAAATATTTTTTGTTCATTTTATATCCTAACTTTAACTATTGAAATCTGCTTATCATAAACTAAAAAAACACTTCTAGGAAACAGGATAAATCTAGATAATTGAGTGTGACAGACTCAATTGTCGTTGATTTTTGAGGGTGTATGCTCATTATTCACCATAAGGTGAACCACCTTATGGTGAATATTAACAGGTTTTACTTACACCGCATTTTAGTATAAAATAAGACCACATCGATACCTGCGAGGTTTTTCATGCCTTACCTTACTGGCTTTACCCTAGGCTTTAGCCTCATCATGGTCATAGGGACACAAAATATTTATATTATTAAACAAGGTATTTTGCGACAAAATAGCTATTATTGTGCCCTGATCTGTGGTTTTTGCGATGCGCTATTGATCGCTTTGGGCGTTGCGGGAACACAGCAATTGACTACTCGTTTACCGTTATTTAATACCGGCTTATTGATATTGGGCTTTGTTTTTTTGTTAGTATATGGGGGCCTATCCATTAAACGTGCTTTTGTAGGCAAAACCAGTATGGATAATAACACCACTATCCAAGTTACCCCAGAAACCCGATTAAAAACCTTTTTAATTGCTTTAGGCTTTAGCTTGTTAAATCCTCACGCAATTATAGACTCTTTCATAATTCTAGGTGGTATCGCCAATCACTTAGAACCAGGCTCGCGTTGGCAATTTGCTTTAGGTGCAATCAGCGCAAGCTTTACTTGGTTTTTTGTGCTGGTTTCCGCCGCAATGTATTTTTCACCTTTATTGCAAAAGAAGACAACTTGGCGATGGATGGAGTTTATCAGTGGTGCCGTGATGCTGTATATTGCAGCTAAGCTTATAATATCTGTTTTGAAATAAACATAAAGATTGTAAAAAGTATAGGGCCTGTAGCCATTGGGTTTGTCGAAGCGAGCGCTTCACATTATACTTTTTGCAGCTTCGCAAAACTACATACCAGCCATTTAGTGCCATGCTCAAAATTAACAAATTGCACTTGTACGCGCGCATGGTCGCCACTTCCCTCGAAAGCTAAAATAGTCCCTTCGCCAAATAAAGGATGGCGTACGCGTTCCCCCAGATTAAAACCATAACCGCTGGTTGCACGTAATGGTGTAAACGTACTACTTAAACGTTCTTTCTTAATATACTCTTTTGGAATTTCACTTAAAAAGCGTGAGTGTTTTTTGCGCTCACTTCTGCCGTGTAATTGACGACTTTGCGCATAAGTCAAATATAGTTTTTTCATCGCGCGTGTCATGCCTACATAACATAAACGCCGCTCTTCAGCCAAACCATCGCCGTCATTCACCGACAAATAATGCGGGAATAGCCCTTCTTCCAGCCCGCACATAAACACAATGGGAAACTCTAGCCCCTTGGCCGAATGCAATGTCATCATTTGCACCGCATCTTCTCCCATCGCTGCTTCCTTCTCGCCGCTGTCTAATACCGCTTGCGCTAAAAATGCCGCTAAGGGGGGTAGCTCAGTATTGGCCTCAGGGCTAAATTCTTTGGCAACGGTAATCAGTTCATCCAAGTTTTCACTCTTCGCCAAACCTTTTTCAGAACGATCTTTTCTATAATAAGCAGATAATTCACTGCGTTGCAGAATTTGCTCTAACATACTGTCTATTTGTGTTTGCTGTACTATAGGCTGCAAAGCAAGTATTAGTTCTATAAAACCATTGATGGCCGTAGCAGCACGGTTGGCTAATGCACCTTCCGTTAATAATTTGCGCGCTGCTTGCCACAAGGACAATGCATTGCCACGCGCTTCATCGCGTAATTGCTGCATCGTTTTATCGCCTATGCCGCGCGGCGGTTGATTAACTATACGTTCAAAAGCAGTGTCGTCATCCGCATTATAAACCAAACGCAAATAGGCCAGCGCATCCTTAATTTCTGCCCTATCAAAAAAGCGTAAGCCGCCATAAATACGATATTGAATATTGCTTTCTAATAAGGTTTCTTCTAAAACACGCGATTGAGCATTAGAACGATATAAGATTGCCATCGCGCTATAAGCTACACCTTGCGAATAAGCTTTTTGAATACAACCGCGTATAAAGCGTGCTTCGTCGTGTTCATCAAAAGCCTCATAGAGACTGATCGGCTCCCCCTCTTCTCCTTCAGTCCACAATTCTTTCCCTAAGCGATCGTTGTTTTTAGCGATCACCGCATTGGCTGCATGCAAAATGGTTTTAGTAGAGCGATAATTTTGCTCTAAACAAATGGTGGTTACATTAGCATAGTCTTTAAGAAACTGCGCTAAATTTTCGGCCAATGCGCCACGCCAACCGTAAATCGCTTGATCGTCATCTCCCACCACCATCACATCGGTATTGGCACCGGCCAATTGTCGGATCCATGCATATTGCATAGCATTGGTATCTTGAAACTCATCCACCAGTAGATGACTAAAACGCGCTTGATAATGCGCCAATATATCCGGCGAATTGCGCCATAATTCGTGTACTCGCAATAATAGCTCAGCAAAATCAACGGAATTGGTAGCAGCACATAATTCTTCATACGCACTATAGATGCGAATTTGTGTGCGCCTAAACATGTCATGTTCATCATCTACTTGCGCTGCACGCAACCCCAATTCCTTTTGTGAATTGATAAACCATTGTGCCTGTCGCGGCGGCCAGTTTTTTTCATCTAAATTTAATTGTGCTAATACACGGCGCACTAAACGGTATTGATCGTCACTGTCTATGATTTGAAAATTTTCGGAAAGCCCCGCCGCTTGCCAATGCAAACGCAATAGCCTATGTGCAATGCTGTGAAAAGTGCCAATCCACAAATGGCGCACATCGTAAGGAGCCACTTGTTGTAAGCGATGACGCATTTCATGCGCTGCTTTATTGGTAAAGGTCACCGCTAAAATACCATTAGCGTGCGCATGTCCCGTCGTCAATAACCAGGCAATGCGATGTGTCAAGACACGTGTCTTCCCGCTACCCGCCCCGGCCAGTATTAATAAATGTCCAGGGGAGGCGGTAACTGCAGCAACTTGCTCACTATTTAATAATTCAAGCAATGTGTTAGACATAAACTATTTTATATTCCGATCGTCGTCTGGATTAACGATGGGCGGAATAATTCCTTGCATACGTATTGTAGAACCGCTTTGTCGTTCATAATCCGCTGTTCCCGCAGGGTCTGTATAAAAATACACATCGCTTTTGTCCGTGCTCAACACGCTTAAACCATCGACGTTTCGCACATCCGCTTGCGCCATTCCCGATGTGTTGATAAATAAAGTGCGTACTTTTAAATGACGAGCATCTAAACGAGTTTTATCCAGTAAGGTAGCATCCAGACGTGTGGCACGACCATTTAATTCTATAAAACCTTGGCCGCCCGCTTTTACAATGAAGTGTGGTGTATTGAGATTATCTATAAATATCTTACCGCCATTGTATGCCGCGATCGCATTGAGTTGCGGTACAGCAATGTTCAAACAATTCACCATGGTATAAGGCGTAAATTGTTTCGGTGGGTTGACTGCATGTATATAGAGCACACGATTACCCACATAAAAAGTGGCTACGCTAGACAAAGGGCCGTATTGCGCGGTTTGTATTTTACGCATTTTAACACTAGAATCGTTCGTTATAACAACTTGTAATGGTCCATAAACTACGATGCGATCAAAATAGTCTGGATAAAAACTGCTGGCTTCCGTCGTAAACGCTACATCGTGTTGTGCTGCGGGCACTACTGTAGCTTGCCGCGCGCAAGCCGCTAAACAGAATAATAAGGTTAAACAAACAGCTCGTATTGTTCCTCTTATCATGTCTTGTTTATTCCTTAGGTTGCCTATGCACCAACGAAGCCGATGCTTGCGCGGTGGGAGTAATGAGTATGTCTTGAATGTTAACATGGGCGGGCCGTGATGCACAATAAAAAATGGCATCGGCAATATCTTGCGGTGTTAATACTTCTATACCAATATATTCTTGTTGACTACGAGTAATATCTCCCTTAAAACGTACTTGACTGAACTCTGTTTCCACCATGCCAGGCTCTATACAAGAAACACGTACAGCATGGCCACTCAGATCCAAACGCAGAGCATCGCTGAAGGCTTTAACCGCATGCTTAGTGGCGCAATAAACAGCACCACCTATATAAACCTGTCGGCCGGATATAGATCCTAAATTGATAATATGGCCCTGATTGCGTTTCAACATATTGGGTAATAAAGCGTGTGTGAGGTAAAGTAATCCTTTTATATTAGTATTGATCATTTTTTCCCAATCGTCTAACAACGCTGTTTGCACTTTATCCTTGCCTAAGGCCAAACCAGCATTATTGATCAGCACATCGATCTCAGACCAAGGTAATGTTAAACCCGCACAAATTTTTTCTACTGCGGCATGATCGCAAATATCGGTCGCAAAGACTAAACTTTGGGCATTGTGTTCAACTTTTAGTTCTGCTGCTAAATTACGCAGTTTATCTTCGCGTCTAGCTAATAAAATAAGCCTAGCTCCGGCTCTAGCAAATAAATGCGCGCAGGCTAAACCTATACCACTGGATGCGCCACTGATAAAAACGGTTTTGTTGTTGAAGTTGATAGACATGGGAGCCCCTTATTAAATGCGTAATTATTATGGTTCATTTTCTCACGTTAGCTGGGTCCTGTCACGGTGATATCCTTATTGCGCCTTGTTTCTTGTGTGTCATATTCTTCTATACTTTTTCAGCTCTGTTATATCCAGGGCTCAGCATTATAATTCACTGCTGGCCGGGCCCGATCAGGCGACCTCTCCGTCGTGCTCGTGCCTGCGCGCGCCGGAGGCCTCTGTCACGTGCCACCCGTCCATCACTAGTGCGCTTTGTTTCTCATAATTCATATCCATCTACATTTTTGCAGTAACGGTTAGATATTATCCGTTACTCTGATAGTATGGATGGATATGAATTCACTCAATACAAGGCGCAATAGTTATGGCGGGGTGTCCCGGTGATGGGGTCCTCGGCGCGCGCAGGCACGAGCACGACGGGGTATCACCGGAGACAGGACCACGCCAGCACTGTACTATAATGATCGCGCCCTAGATTTAACCACACTCAGAAATATGGATGAACTCATATTTACGGCGTGTTTGGCACAACGGCAGCGATAGCTTTGGACAATCAGCCGCTAAGTTTTAAAACAGAATGATTACACTCCATCCGTCTCAACAAAAGTACATTCATCCGTCACCACCCCATGTTCCACGTGGAACATTTTCATAGGCAAATCTGCTGTCAATTCCTGTAGATAGGATAAATCTATACCCGTAATCAATACCTGTGATGCCATATCCTTCAATACGGCAATAAGCGTCTTTTGCCGCTGGTCATCCCACTCGGCAGGAACATCATCTAATAGATAGACACAGCTTTTGCCTGTTTGTTGTTTTAATAAAAGACCCTGGGCTAATTTTAGACTATAAATCAACCACTTCTGCTGACCGCGCGACAAAATGGTCTGTACGGGTTTATCCTCTATCGTTAGCCGCAAATCAGCACGATGCGGTCCAGCGCTAGTGTAGCCCAGATGCTGATCCCTGGCCAAACCGTTCTGTAAGGCTTCTAATAAGGGTATATCAGCATTCCAACCCCTATCATACTGAAAATAAAAGGAAAAATTACAAAAGCGGCCAAAAATATCATTACACAGCGGCATAATCTGCTCTATATAATGGGCGCGCTGTAACGCCATCTTTTCGCCTATTTGCACCAATTCTTCATCCCAGCAACGCACTACGGCGCCCCCCTCTCTTTTAAGTGCTGCATTGCGTTGTTTTAACACCCGGTTATATTGACGCCACAAATCGCCATAAGAATGTTCCACGTGGAACAAGCCCCAATCCATCCATTGCCGCCTACACGCTGGCCCACCATTTAATAAATCAAAGCTATCGGCATTGAGTAACTGTACAGGCAATAGCGCCGCCAATTCTGCAGCACTACGGCATAGCTCACCGCCAATTTTAATCTGCCCATCTTCTACCAGGGATCTCATCACTCCCAAAGACACTTCATTTTCAGTGTCTGTAGTAATCAGCGCTTGTAATATGGTTTTCTGTTGATTAAATTGTATTAACGGTTCCAAAACAGAGCCTCTGAAAGAACGGCCATGAGACAAAAAATAGACGGCTTCCAATATAGAAGATTTTCCTGCCCCATTTTCACCCGCAATCAGGTTAAAAAAAGGCGATAAAGTTAGATGAACCTCGGTTAGGTTACGGAATGTATAAATAGACAGTGTTTTTATAGACATCGCACCAACCTTTTATTGTTCCACGTGGAACATTTTACTTTTTTGCCCAACTATATCCAGGGTTCAACATTATAACCTACCGCCTATGCCCTGCTATATCCAGGGCTAAATATTATAGTTCCTCGCTGGCCGGGCCCTGTCACGCGACCATCACTATTGTGCTTTGTTCCCCATAATTCATATCCATCTACATTTTTGTAGTAACGGTTAGATACTATCCGTTACTCTGATAGTACGGATGGATATGAATTCACTCAATACAAGGCGCAATAGTTATGGCGGGGTGTCCCGGTGATGGGGTCCTCGGCGCGCGCAGGCACGAGCACGACGGGGTATCACCGGAGACAGGACCACGCCAGCACTGTACTATAATGATCGCGCCCTAGATTTAACCACACTCAGAAATATGGATGAACTCGTATTTACGGCGTGTTTAACACAACGGCAGCGATAGCTTTGGACTCTATTAGCCGCTGAATTTTAAAAGAGAATGGCTATGATCCGCATTGTTCCACGTGGAACATTCTTAAATGAGTAAGGGCATCACCACAAAAAGACAATCGCTAACACCTTCTGGCTGCACCAAAACGACGCCATTTGCATCCGATAATGAAAAAGACAGGCTTTTTTGATCGGTAACAGCAATAATATCCAATAAATAAGCCACATTAAACGACACCGAAAAAGGATCAAACGGAAAATTAACTTCTATCTCAGCTTCAGCTGCTTCATATTCAGGGTTATTGGCCGTTACCTTCAATTGGTTATGCGAAAGATCCAAACGTACGCCGCGCGATTTTTCATTAGTCAGTATCGCCGCTAAAGTTAAAGCTTGCTTTAACTCCTGACAAGACACAGTTAAAATCTTATCCCCTCCTCGTGGAATCAATTTTTTAAAATCAATAAATTGCTCGTTAATGAGTTTAGAAACTAAAGTGAGTTCCTGACTAGCAAAGGTAATTTGTTGCTCATTAAAGCTAATCAACCAATCTCCTGCATAATGACTAATAACACGTAAAATTTCACTGATACAATTTTTAGGGACTAATGCGCGCGCATTTTGTCCTGCGCCGGATAATAATTTTCTTTCTGCCAATGCCAAACGATGGCTATCAGTAGTCACCACTTCTAGCCTGTCTTGCTCTATATTAAACAGCACGCCATTTAAATAATGGCGCACATCCTGCGCCGCCATCGCAAAAATAGTTTTAGACAAAAGATAATAAAGATCATCCTTAGTTATCTTACATTCTACCGTAGGCGCCGTATCATTAAACAAAGGATAATCTTTAGCGGGCAAAGACAATAAGGTAAAACGATTTTTGCCTGCCAGCACAACCGCTTTTTCAGCCTCTATAGAAATAGACAATAAGATCCCTTCTGATAAGCCCTTACAGATCTCCAATAATTTATAGCCCGGCAGCGTAATCTGACACGTTGGGTTTTTGTGTTGTAACGTGGTTACTATGGTCAATTGAATTTCCGTGTCGGTGGCTGCAATAGACAGTGTATTATCGCAAAAATCCAACAAAACGTAGGATAAAATGGGCAAAGTGCTCTTTTTTTCAGCAATATTCAAGCATTGTTGTAATGGCTTTAACAATTCTTCCCTAACTATTTGTAGCTTATTCATGCTCTGCTCCCCTTAGGTTGATAACACACGAATTAAATTTTTATAATCTTCGGCAATATTCATATCACTTTCCAGCATTCCCTTAATGGTTTTATGTGCATGCAAGACCGTTGTATGATCGCGACCACCAAAAGCATCGCCAATTTCTGGCAAGCTGTGATTGGTTAATTCTTTGGCTAAACACATGGCCAGTTGTCTAGGCCTAGCGATTGATCGCGTACGCCGTTTAGACAATAAATCGGCCACCTTAATTTTATAATATTCCGAAACCGTCTTAATAATATTTTCTATGGTCACCAGTTTATCTTGCAACGACAACAAGTCTCGCAAAGATTCTTTTACCATGTCTATAGAAATTGGTTTGCCCGTAAAATTAGCGCTAGCAATGATGCGTTTCAAAGCACCCTCTAGTTCACGAACGTTAGAACGAATTTTCTTGGCAATGAAAAACGCAACATCATATTCCAAAGGAATATTAGAAACTTCGGCCTTGTTCATTAAAATGGCAACGCGCGTTTCTAACTCGGGTGGCTCCACAGCCACGGTTAACCCCCAACCAAATCTGGATTTTAATCTTTCTTCCAAACCTTCAATTTCTTTAGGGTAACGATCACAGGTTAAAATAATTTGTTGTTGGCTTTCTAGAAGCGCATTAAAAGTATGGAAAAACTCTTCTTGTGAACGGCCTTTACCGGCAAAAAACTGAATATCATCGATTAAAAGGGCATTGAGTTGCCTATAACGATGTTTAAAATCTTCCATCTTATTGCTTTGTATGGCCTTAACCATTTCTGCCACAAAACGTTCCGAATGCAAATACAATACTTTAGCTTCCGGATTTTGACACAGTATGGCATTGCCCACGGCATGCATCAAGTGTGTTTTACCCAAACCTACGCCGCCATAAATCAACAAAGGGTTATTCGATCCCCCCGGTTCTAAGCTAACTTGCTTCGATGCCGCTAGGGCTATTTGGTTGGATTTACCCTCAACAAATGTTTCAAAGGTAAAACGCGGATTAAGATTGCTCTGAAAAGGTTCTTTTTCTTTTACTGCTGTTGCTACATTGTCATTGTTTGTATTTTGAATAGGGTAGCGCGCTGAAACCCCGGTCATCTGCGGCGTTTTATCTTTTTGCCCCACGGTTATGGTGACTGAAAATTCGTTATTATCGCAAAAGCGCGCATCTTTATTCATTTCAACAAAAATAGTTTCTATTTTTGCTTTAAAATGTTTCTCTACCCATGAAGCCACAAACGGATTCGGTGCAAATAAGAACAGTTCGCTGCTATTATTGCTAGCCGCTTGTAAGGGGGAGATCCAGGTATTGTAGTGATGATTCGATAAATCATTGCGCAATACGGTAAGGCATTCTTGCCAAAAAGTGAGTATAGCTGAATCTTGATTAAATTGTTCTGACATGGTTCTCTCTAAAACACTGACTGCGAATATTTTTTTCTTGGGGATGCTGAGTCTATACAGCTTTTCTAAAGTTATCCACAGTTTTTGTTTAGATACAAAGCAAAAAAAGAAAATATTTATGCGGAACAAGTTGCTAATAAGTGCTAGATAACTAAAGACTAGACTGTGGATAAGATAAGGTATGTACTATAAATAAACAACCATGGGAAAGTAGTCTCTCCCTAAAGAGGGTTTATCCACAAGATAGCAGGGTATATACTTTTAATATAACAACTTGTTAAATAAACCAAAAAAATGGTTTCAGCCCAAAACACTAGAGACTAATAATAACAACATATTTAAATATAAAATAATATATTATTAAAGAGCAGAGCCCAAAAAAAAGTAAATAGAAAAAAATAAGCTTTTTTTGGTAAACCCTTGACAACATTACAAATTTACTGATAACTTGCTCAATAATACTGGTTTATAACCAATTTATCGTTTTAGTACCTAACAAGGAGTGTATTATGGTCCGTTTCACACGTATAATGTCTTTGCCCACCCTTAGCAAAATATCTTTATTACTGATTGCTTTATACAGTCAAGCTTCCGCTTCTGGCTTTCAGTTAGGGGACGAATATAGTACGACTGAAGTCGGTCTAGATGGCGCCGGTGGTGCCGCTTATGCGGAAGATGCTACGACTAACTTTAGCAATCCCGCAGGTATGGTGAATTTAAAGAATCCAGAATTTGTAATGGGTGGCACTCTCGTTGATGGCAGCGCTCAGTTCAATGGGCAAGCTTGCGGCGGAGCATCGAAATTAGGTGCTTGTAATCCTACTTCCGCCAGCACGAATGGCGGCACAACGGCTTTTGTACCTGAGTTCAGCTATGCTATGCCCCTTAGTGATCGTCTTTATGCCGGTGTCACGATTAGTGCTCCTTTTGGTTTATCTACCAATTATGGAGATAATACAACGCTGCGTTATCAAGCGACCGATTCAAAAATAGAAACGATAGACATTAATCCAGGTATTGCTTTTAAATTCAATGATCAATTTTCAGTAGGTGCAGGTTTTAGCGCGCAACAAATGAACGCTACATTAAATAATGATTTTAATGTAGCGCCGGATCTAACTGTAGTGCGTCCTTTTGGACCCACCATTACACGGCAATACACGGATAGCCAAATTAAAAATAATGCGGATGATTGGGGCTGGGGTTGGAATGTAGGTGCTTTATATCAATTTAATCCAGGTTCGCGTATAGGATTGGCGTATCGCTCTGCTGTACAACATGATATACAAGGTGACAGTAAGTTTTCTGATGGTTCAGGTAACCAAGTTGCTAGTATCGGTCCTTTTGTTCTCCCTTTTCCTTTTACTCAGACTGGATCTTATCCTACGCTTAAAACGGACACTTCTGCCGATATTAAATTACCCGCTACTACCACAGCCAGTTTTTATCAAGAAATAAATCCTCAGTGGGCTGTAATGACTTCACTATATTACACACAATGGAATAGCATACAAAATATAACTTTACAGAATGTGGCGTTGATTGACACCTCAGATCCCGCACTTATACCGCAGTTACAAGGACGAGATGTTACTTATCCAGAAAACTTTAGGAATACTTGGCGCTACGCTTTAGGTTCAGAATACAAAGCAACGAATGCTTTGACATTGCGCATAGGTGGTTCTTATGATGAATCCCCAGTAAACAACACGGATAGAACAGTTCGTTTGCCAGATACTAATCGTTGGGAAGGCTCCTTGGGTGCCGGTTATAGAGTCAATCAATACGTAAAACTAGATGCAGCTTATCTGCATGTTTGGTTCCAAAATGCCGATATCAATCAAACTGGACCAGCAAGTTCTTCTATAGGGTCGGTTGATGCTGCAGCCAACTTGTATTCCGTACAAGCGACTATAGACATCGTTTAAGCATTTTAATAATAGCTGGCTTGAGATTTATTCTCAAGCCAGCTTATATTAATATTCAACATTTTTTCTAGTGATACAATCAACGAGCTGTATAGCGTATTCCCTCATTGATAAATGTAGCAAATAGCCTACTCAAAAGAAATAGGCCAATGAACCATTGACAAATGCTGCAAATAAAAATATCATAGGGAGCTATTTTAGCCATTTACGACTATTTTGATTAAAAAAAGAACATTTTAAGGTGGATTTGAGACATGAAGCGCACTTTTCAGCCCAGTATACGCAAACGTAAGAACGATCACGGTTTTAGAGCTCGTATGAGCACTAAAAATGGTCGTAAAGTTTTGAGCCGTCGCCGTGCCAAGGGCCGTAAGGTATTAAGCGCCTAAGCCATTGATTGCTATAGAGGAGGGGGCAAAGGGCCCCAATGGGGAATCCCATCTTTCTTCTTTCACGCTACAGCACCGCTTATCGGGACGAGTTGCTTTTGAAAACGTGATGAAGACGCCGCTTCATCGTTTAGGTGCAGATGTCTTTTTGTTATTAGCGCAGGCTAATACTTTAACCCATGCGCGTTTAGGAATCATAGTTGCTAAGAAAAACGTAAAAAAAGCGACGCGCCGCAATTGGGTTAAACGTCAATGCCGCGAATATTTTCGCTGCAATCAGCATAAAGTTGGCCATTTTGATATCGTTATTTTGGCCAGAAAGGGCATCGCTGATTTAAGCCACGATGAATTGATACAAAGGTTAAATGTGGTATGGAAAAAATTGGCAAAGTATGGGCGTTTATCTTCATCGGTATAATAAGATTATATCGCCTGTTGTTAAGCCCCGTGTTAGGCCCGAATTGCCGATTTTATCCTTCTTGTTCGGTTTATGCGATAGAAGCCTTACAGCAAAAAGGTTTTTTTTATGGCAGTGCTTTGATCTTAAAAAGATTAATGAAATGCCATCCGTGGCATGATGGTGGTTACGATCCGATTCCCTAGAACATTTTAAGGTAGAAAATGGAACAGTTACGATTTATTTTATTGGTTATTTTAGTTTTAACTGGATATTTATTGTGGAAAGCTTGGGGTGACGAACATCCTCCTGCTTCAATGCCTACTACACAAGCGGTGTATATTCCTTCAGCTACTAATGCGAGTAATTTACCTACATTAGCAGCAGCACAGAGTACCACCGAATCAAATCAGACACAGACTATTGCTAAAACCACAGTTGTACCGGTATCAAATAATACAGAAGCACAGCAAATCCATGTAAAAACCGATGTATTGGATTTAATGATCAATAGTAAGGGCGGCGATATAGTACAGGCGCAATTACCAAAGTACCCTAAATTATGGAACACACCACAAGACCCCGTTATTTTATTTAATAACCAAGACGATTCCCGTTATTTAGCCAATAGCATTTTAGTCGGTGATGATGGTTTTCCTTCTTCTTTAAGTCAGCAAGCTGTATTTACGATGGATAGCAACAGTTATCAAATGGAACCTGGGCAAGATAGTTTAACAGTGGTTTTGCATTGGCAAGGCCAAGGTTTAGCAGTAGATAAAGAATATGTCTTCCATCGTGGTTCCTATGCAGTAGATGTCAATTACCGTATACGCAATACAGCGGCAACACAGTGGCAGGGTAATCTTTATTCACAGCTGATGCGCGTCAATAATCCTGTCGTTGAAAAGAATGGCTTTACCCATGCTTATTTTGGTGCTTCTTTATCTACAGCCGATACGTCTTATAAGAAAATCAGTTTTAAAGACATGGACAAATTACAGCAAAATGGTGAACCCCTTTTATCGAACCCTATAGTTACCAAGGGTTGGGTAGCGATGCAACAACATTATTTCTTATCAGCCTGGGTACCCCCTGTGGACAGCAATCAGCATTTTTATTCACAAGCTTATCCCAATAATTTATATGCTATAGGCATGATGGGACCACAAATTGTCGTCGCACCCGGACAAGATTACACGACGCAAATGAAATTGTATGTAGGCCCTGAGGTCAACGAACAACTGCAAGCGGTTTCACCTAAATTGAATTTAACGATAGACTATGGCTTCTTATGGCCTATATCCACAGTATTCTTGTGGGTGATGACACGCATTTACAATATTCTGCACAACTGGGGTTGGTCCATCGTTATCTTGACCATACTCATTAAACTAGCGTTCTATAAATTATCGTCGATGAGTTATAAATCGATGGCTAAAATGCGTGAGCTGCAACCGAAGATGGCGGCGTTAAAAGATCGCTTTGGTGATGATAAACAGAAGATGAGCCAGGCGACCATGGAGTTGTATAAATCCGAAAAGGTCAATCCTTTAGGTGGTTGTTTGCCTATCGCGGTACAAATTCCATTTTTCATTGCTTTATATTGGGTATTGGCAGAAAGTGTGGCTTTACGACAAGCGCCATTTATTTTATGGATCCACGATTTATCTTTACGCGATCCTTACTATATTTTGCCTATACTGATGATCATCACTATGTTTATACAGCAAAAGCTAAGTCCTACGCCGCCGGATCCCATGCAGGCGAAAATGATGATGGTATTGCCATTGGTATTTGGTGTGGTGTTTATGATGTTCCCTGCGGGCTTGGTGTTGTACTGGGTAGTGAATAATACCGTTTCCATATTGCAACAATGGTACATTACGCGTAACTACGAAAAATCCATACATAAAAGAAGATGAGCCGGGTCTACACTGAAGACACTATAGTCGCGCCTGCGACGGCCCAAGGTAGAGGCGGTATAGGGGTTGTACGCGTATCTGGGCCAATGTGCGCGGCTATAGCGAAGGCTATAGCCGGAGTTCTACCTCCAGAGCGTTTAGCCACAGTCCGCCCATTCTACGATAGCAATCAAAACCTAATAGACAAAGGCCTAGTGGTCTATTTTAAAGCCCCTCATTCTTTTACCGGCGAAGATGTCTTGGAATTCCATCTACATGGCAGCCCCGTACTATTAGACCTAATGATGCAATCTATTCTACAGCTAGGCACACGATTAGCGCGCCCAGGCGAATTCAGCGAACGCGCTTTTTACAATGAGAAAATAGACTTGGCTCAAGCCGAAGCCATTGCCGATCTAATCGCTGCGGGCTCCGCTACGGCTGCACGCAGCGCTTTAAAGTCCTTAGAAGGCGAGTTTTCGCGTTTAATCAATGCGCTGGTCGATAAGGTGGTTCATTTGCGCATGTATGTAGAAGCGGCCATAGACTTTCCTGATGAAGAAATTGATTTCATTGCGGATAAAAAAGTAGCTGATATGTTAGAAGATATTGCCACGGAACTAGAGGCTATTTCGCAACAAGCTGAAAAAGGCGTATTGTTGCAAGAGGGTATAACGATTGCTTTGGCAGGTAAACCCAATGCGGGCAAATCAAGCTTATTAAACTATTTAAGCGGCAAAGACAGTGCTATTGTTACCCCCATTCCCGGAACGACGCGCGATATATTGCAGGAATACATACAAATAGAGGGAGTTCCTTTACACATCATCGATACGGCCGGTATCAGAGACAGCGATGATATAGTAGAGCAGGAAGGAATACGTCGCGCCTTATTGGCCTTAGATAAGGCACAACAGATCTTATGGCTTATAGATGGAGAACAAGAAACTTTAGACGATGTAGGCGCTTACTTGAAAACCATTCCACTAGATAAAAAATATCACGATAGAATCACACTCATTTACAATAAAATCGATCTATCTACACAAACAGCGCGCTACAGTCAGCAAGATGGCCATACGGTATTATATCTGTCGATCAAAACGGGGCAGGGCTTATACTTGCTGCAACAGCACTTAAAATCTATTTTAAATCTCAATGACAACGAAGCGAACTTTATCGCTCGTAGACGTCATCTGGCCGCATTGGCTGCCGCTAAAGACGCTTTAACTAAGGCCAAAGAAGCCCTACACGCCAGATTAGCAGGTGAATTGCTGGCAGAAGATTTAAAGGAAATGCAGAATAACTTAAGCGAGATCACCGGCCAATTCACAGCGGATGATCTCTTAGGGAAGATTTTTTCAGAGTTTTGTATAGGAAAGTAGGATGTAAGCTGATAGGAGATCTTATGATAAAAATCCTGCAATTGAGTGATACGCATTTACATGCAGATAGAAACACGCTTTTACATGGACTCTCTACACAAGAGAGCCTAGAACAATTATTAGTCCACATTAAGCCTAAAATTGAAAGCGTGGATGCCATTATTCTAAGTGGCGATGTGTCTCAAGACAGAAGCGCTGAATCTTATGATCATATAGCCAAAACGCTACAAGGTTTCAAAAAACCAGTGTATTGGTTTGCGGGTAATCACGATGAACCACGTGTTATGAGCGATACTCTACAGCAATTTAGCACTTTTCATCCCTTAGATTCTTTAACACTAGGTCCATGGCAATTTCTAGTGTTAGACACCGTTCTAGAGGGCAGCAATGCAGGTTATTTGGTTGAAAATAACAAATCCTTGATTCTAGAAAATACTTTCTGCGCCTTGTTGATGCATCATCATCCCACGCCAGTAGGAACGGATTCTATAGACAAATACAAATTACAAAATCCAGAAACATTAGAGCAGTTTCTTTCACAGCAAAAGAAACAGCCTACCGTCATCATCACTGGTCATGTGCATGGTGCGTACCAAACGAGTTTTGCTACTATTCCCGTAATCTCGTCACCCGCCACGTGTTTTCAATTCCCTAAAGTAGCACCCAATCTAGAAATTGATCCCATAGGTGGTTGTACCTTCTGGGCATTTCACGATGACGGCACATTTGAGTATGAATATGTCTATATTTAAGAGATCTAATGGAATATCTTTATATTATGAAATAATCGATGATACCAATAAAACGGGTGATATTTGCCTGTTGCTTGGTGGCTTAACACGCGATCACTCTATTTGGCGCAAAGTAGTTCCTTATCTTAGAAAAGATTACCGAATCATTGTTTTGGACAATCGCGATTCGGGAAAAAGTACATCAGCCAATCATGAATATGAAGTAAGCGATCTGGCAGAAGATGTTGCTGACTTAATAAGCGGGATACATCCTTTTCCAGTGCATATAGTCGGGCATTCTATGGGTGGCTTTATGGCTATTCATCTTGCGGCTAAATACCCGGATCTTGTAAAAACAGTAACACTGTGTAGCACAGCTGCAAAACAAGTAGAGGCAGGAGTGCAATATTTAAGAGATCGCATCGCACTTATTGACGCACAATCTAGTGGCGAAGCTACAACCGCTAATTGCGCTGATATAATTGCCGTTATGGACAAGCTCTATGCTCCTGAAAGCCTATTAGATAAAGCTTTTGTGGAAGAAATTATTACCCATGAAACCTCAAATAAATATCCGAAATCGGCTTCTAGTTTTAAGCGACAAGCGAAAGCTTGTCTTACACATGATGCTTCTACGCTATTGGATCAAATAAATTGTCCAACGTTAATAATAACGGGGGAAAAAGATAAATATTATACGCCTGAACTGGCTTATGACTTAACTTCTAAAATTAAGTCTGCTCAAGCAGCTATTATTCCAAATGCGGCACATATGATTCAAATTGAGCAACCTGAATTGCTTTGTGCCGCGCTTAATAAATTTCTGGTATCTTAAAACGGTTAATTATAGAGACTTAAAAAATGCCGTATCACAAAGGATTGACCCCCGCGACTAAAAAATTTTTTGAAGAGTTACGGAAAACACCAACACCTAAAAACCCATTCTGGACTTTAAATGAAGAAAAATTTATAGGAATAAGAGATGATTTATCCGCTGGTTTTAAATCTCTCGCGAGCGCGCCTTGTGACGATGTTATCTGTACTGAGGAATTTATCTCTATTGGTGAAAACAATAGGTTAAACATACAAATTATTAGGCCAAAAAACATAAGTCACCCAGCTCCAACACTAGTATATTTCCCTGGTGTTGGTTTTACTTTAAATTTAGATATACACTGGATACCGTGCTCTTTAATAGCGAAACAAAGTGATTGTCAGGTTATTATTGTTAATTGTAATTTAGCTCCAGAACATAAGTTTCCAGAAGGGCCAAATGAAGCATTTCAAGCAATAATATCTCTCTATGAAAAAGCTGAAAAATTTGGCATTGATAAAGACCTATTCGCAATTGGCGGAGATAGTTCTGGGGGTAATTTTGCCGCACTTGCTACTATTCGTTTA
Organism: Gammaproteobacteria bacterium; assembly: GCA_044369355.1. Lineage (GTDB taxonomy): Bacteria > Pseudomonadota > Gammaproteobacteria > UBA1113 > UBA1113 > VFKP01. Next base: position 23,830 of record JBIPMB010000006.1, read on the forward strand.
ACTAGGGAACGAGCAGACATACCGATAAAATTTCAATTATTAATTAGTCCAAATGTGGATGAAACTCTAGAAACTTACGACAATACACCATTTAAAGAGTATCAGGATCAAGATTTAATGGTATCAAGAGAAATCATATGTTATTTTCGAGATCTATATATACCAAATTATGTAGATCTTAGATCCCCTGATGTATCACCACTGTTTGCCGATTTAAAAGATCTGCCACCAACAATTATTTCCTGTGCTGAGTATGATGGGATAAGAGGGGATACAGAAGCCTATTATGAAAAACTAAAAATGGCAGGAAATAGTGTTGAAAAAATTATCTGGGAAGGATTAGTACACAACAGCATGCTATGTAGAGAAAAATTATATGATGGCGAAAATCCCGCCCTCATTATAGGTAATGCAGTAAAAAAAATGTTCTTAAATGGTTGATGTTCGGTTACAAAAGGAGGAGAGGGGCCCCTACAAAACTAGTCTCCGAACGGTGTAGGGGCGGGGAGCACACCGCCCAAATAGCCCTGTGTTATAAACGCTTTCTCGCATCTTCATTGGCGACGAGTATATAACTATTGAATCTCTTTTAACAACGCAAAACCATTCATCGTACATGGACAGCCTGCATAAGGCATAATTTGTATTAATATCCCGCGTATATATTCTTCAGACAATACTTCAGACTGTAGAGTTTTTTCAAAGTATTTCTTGGTAGTATCGTTATTTCCCAAAGCTGCGAGGCAAGCAACATCGACCAAAGCTTTGTTTCTAGCAGAAAGATTAAATGAATCTGTAGAAGCCTCTGGCACGATTTTCGATATTAACAGCGTCTCAGCAAGCACACGTAGAGAATCGGCGGTAGCCGTTATGTAACCTTGTTGTAACAAATAATCAAATAGGCCGTTTATTTGTTCCTTGCTACAGCCTAGGTTGAAACATCCCTTCAAATGGATCTGTAATTGTTCCTTTCTATCTAAAGTAGCTAGGCAAACCACCGTGACCATGCTTTTCTCTGGTAAAGATAATGGCTTCAGTGTCCATATGGAATCATAAATGAATTGCTGCACATATTGATTAAACCAAGGATCGACTTCTTCCAAACGATCATAGACTCTTTCTGCTTCGGCCTCACCATATAATAAAGTCATCATTTTAGATAAGTTTGTTCGGTTGTTTTTATCATCTTTCATGTTCAGGAGATCCTTCTTTGGTAGCGTTTGGTGATAATACGCAAATAAGCAGTCTGGTTCAATAGAAATTCACGTAGGTTATGAAAAAACAATTAAAATCAATTGGATATCAAAGCATTCTCCAAAGAAAAAGATTCTGCTGATCCGCGCGAGACTATCATTGTATCAAAAAACAAAATTGTGTATAATATGTATAGAATAATTAATTAGAGTGCTTTTTATGAGTAAAAACAACGAGATTACTGAAAAAAATAACGCGCGTGGGCAGAGTACTGTTAGCTGTCCTACTTGTAAATTTGTGCCATGTTGTTGTCCTCCTGGCGGTGGTTCCAGTAAGTCAAAAGATACTGAAGCAAAATCAAAGGATTCAGAATCTCGTAAAGAAAAGGGGCCCGATGTATTAACGCCATTGATTAACACAGCTTTTTTTACCCCGACCCCGCAAAAGCTTGGAATGGTTCCAACGCCTAAACCGAGCAGCAAAAGAATAGATGAAGAAGATCTTAGTAGCCAAGAGAAACCTGCGCCAGAAGTCGATAATGATGAGTTACAGGCTGATACTGGTGAGCTACAAGCTGATACGGTTAAGTCTTCTATCGAAAGTCCCTTTACACTACCTACGTGTACTCCGCCAGGATTTAAAGAGAAGACCTAAGACGTTCACGTTCTATCCCCCCAAAGAACTTTCAGCCTAATTACAAGGTGATCACAGATTGTGATCACCTCAAGGGTAGGTGGTCGCTTGTGCGACCACCTCGAAGCTTTAAATTTTTCTATCCCCCAAATTCTTTAATATATAAATAATAGGGGAATGAGACAAATGAAACAGAAAACACTGAATGCCCGTATCGGGAAGCTTGTTAGCTTGACAAATACACCTATATGGTGTACCATTATATGAGTGATATTTACAATGTAATTATTTCTCCGCGGACTACGGGTGATCTAAAAAAGGTCCCATTGTCTATTGCCGTAAAATTAAGCTCTTGGATTCGGGATGTGGGCGACAGAGGATTACGAGAAGTTAAAAAGATCCCTGGGTATCACGATGAACCTCTGAAAGGGAAACGGCTCGGACAGCGGTCAATACGGTTGAGTATTGCATACCGAGCCATTTATGTTTTAAACAAAACGGGTGAGATTGAGTTTATAGAAGTTATAGAAGTTATAGAAGTTATAGAAGTTAAAGAGGTAAATAAGCATGACTATTAAAAATAAAATGACCGCGAAAACTCTGAGAGAACTTGAGAAAATTACAGGTAAGTTAACCTTGGGTAAATTAATATGGGCGATCCGTGACGCTGATGGGATTTCGCAGATAGAGTTCGCTGAAAAGCTAGATATTAGCAAACAACACTTGTGTGACATTGAGCACAACCGAAAAATGATTAGTCCAAAACTAGCAGCAAAATATGCTGAAATATTAGGTTACTCAAAAGAGCAGTTTATTCAGCTTGCTCTGCAAGACTTGGTTGATCGTGATGACCTTAATGTACATATTGATGTAAGCGATGACTCGGATTCACGTTGGGCAGCATAAGATAAAAAAATAACAGAATGCATCATAATAAAAGGCTAAGCCGTAAAGGCAGAACAAATTTACACTTTTAATCTAAGCCAAACCTTTCTTCAACAAATAACTAAGCCGTATTTTCCCTTTAGTGGTTAGCCTATATTTCTGTAGTCGGCTATTGGGTTTATCGGGGAGAGTCATTTCAATTAAGCCCGCAGCCAATGCTGGTAGTAAATAGTACAACCTGAGGTGTTCACTATCTTTTAATCCCAGCCGTTGTTGTATCTCTTGTCGCTGCATTTCACCTTGGAGGCTCAATAATAACCGCTCTTCCGCAGTGATTTCCACCGCGACTTGAGGGGTGACTTGAGGGGTGACTTGAGGGGTGACTTCCGGGGCGACTTCCGGGGCGACTTCCGGGGTCAAAGTGTAGTTAACATATTGAAATATAACCCATAATCCTGACCCCTCTACCTGTAACTCCGGCAAAG
>JBIPMB010000008.1:0-26584 GCA_044369355.1 Gammaproteobacteria bacterium
TTTCATTAATATGTTCATCCTCTAGTATGAGGCGTGTACATATTTTATTCAACCCGTGGCCGTTCAGACTCGTTTCATGCTGGAATCACGAGTCCAAGTTCAGACCCATTTCATATTGGAGAAGACTACCTCTTGCAAATTGCACAAAAAAAGGGTAATCTATTGCCCTGGTTGAAACTAATCTGACGGAGAAAGTGACTAATATGGAAACAGTATCTGATCAAATTTTAAGCGATACACTCACACCTTTATTACGCGTAATGCAATATCTAGACCATAGAGTGCTAGGGCAACAAGCCTTAACACAACGTCTATTGGTCGCCTTATTGGCCGATGGTCATTTATTGGTCGAAGGGGCGCCCGGCTTAGCCAAAACAACGGCTATTAAGGCTTTGGCCGATTGCATCGAAGGCGATTTTCATCGCATCCAATTTACGCCCGATTTATTACCCGCTGATCTCACCGGTACCGATATCTACAGACCACAAACGGGTGAATTCGTTTTCCAGCAGGGCCCTTTATTTCACAACATCGTATTGGCCGATGAAATCAACCGTGCTCCGGCCAAAGTACAATCCGCCTTGTTAGAAGCAATGGGCGAACGCCAAATTACCATAGGCCAAACGACTTACGACCTACCACCATTATTTATGGTGATGGCCACACAAAACCCTATAGAACACGAAGGCACTTATCCTCTGCCCGAAGCGCAATTGGATCGCTTTTTGTTATATGTCAAAATTGATTATCCCGATACTAGAACAGAACACGCTATTTTGAATTTAAATCATAGAGAAGCTCTAGAAAACAGCGTGCATCCACATGCGGTTAAACCTATTACTACGGCCGAAACTATTTTTAAAGCGCGACAAGCCGTGTTGCAAGTGCATTTGTCTAAAGCGCTAGAAGAATATATCGTGCAGTTGATCATGGCGAGCCGCCAACCTAAAGCGTATTCCGTACAATTGGCACAATGGATACGCTTTGGTGCCAGCCCGCGGGCTACCATAGGTTTAGCACGCGCAGCGCGCGCTTTAGCGTTTTTAAAAGGTCGCGATTTTGTGATACCACAAGATATACACGCGATTGCGCACGATATCCTACGTCATCGTGTGTTGCTAAGCTATGAAGCGATCGCACAAGGCATAGACAGCGATCACATCGTCAGCCAATTATTAACTTTAGTCGCTGTTCCTTAAACTATGTTGAATGCAGTCAAAGAAACGCCCGGAGTGCGCGTAACGCTAGACGAGTTGATCGCTCTGCAAAGCGACGCGCAAACGTTATTATGGCGCAAAGCAACCACCCGCCACACGCGACAAAGCGGTTTAAAACATACTAAGCAACAAGGCCGTGGCATTAATTTTTCTGAAACACGTATCTATCAGCCTGGCGATGACATACGTCATATAGATTGGCATGCAACTTTACGCACAGACCAAACACACACTAAATTATTTCACGAAGAAAAAGAGCGCCCTATTTGGTTATTGATAGATCACAACCCATCTATGTATTTTGGCACTAAAGTAGCCTTTAAATCCGTGATCGCCGCTCGCGCTGCTGCTTTGTGCGCTTGGGCCTTTTCCGCCAACGGCGAACGTGTAGGAGGCTTAGTCTTTTCCGGCAAAAAACAACTGAGTGTGCAGCCTAGAGATCGCTTGCAAGCCGTATTGCCTTTGTTAAAGCATTTAGCTGACTCCAGCACACAACCGGCAACAGAATACGATGACAACGGCCTAGAGCTTGCTTTTAATTTTTTATTACAACGTCAATTACACGGCTGCCTCATTATTGTATTCAGCGATTTTTGGCAATGGCATAATGGCTTGATGGCGCGTTTACAACCCTTGGCGCGCAAGAATCAGTGCATGGCTGTGATAGTACAAGACCCCCTAGAAACCACTCTACCCCAGGGCGGCTATTATCCTATTTCCGATGGCCACAATAAGTATATACTCAATACCTATGACACACGATTTAAAGAACGCTATAATCGTACTACTGAGGCACGGTTAGAAGCATTACAGCAAGCGCTGCGACAATTGAATATGGCATCCATATCTTTGTCTACCGCGGAGGCATTGGTGCCACAACTTAAAACACTTTTTATATAAGGATGAAAAAATGGATACGGATGTAACCACACAACTTTTAGCACAATTACGCGACATACACGCGCCAAAAACGCTTTCTTGGTGGCCTTTGGCACCAGGCTGGTTAGCGGTGGCCATACTGGGTCTAGCAGCACTGGTTTGGGTGTGGTATCGCTATAGGGCTTATCGTAAAAAAGTAGTGCGTCGTAACAGTATTTTGAAACATTTAACTCTCTTGAAATATAATTTAGCGCTAGAAGAACAATATCCCTTGATATATCAGGATTTGTCTACCTTACTGCGTCGTATTGCTCTAATGACACATGAACGTACTGATGTAGCCCATTTAACAGGTGATGATTGGTTAAATTTTTTAGATGTCCAATGTCAAACACAAATATTCAGCCACGACATAGGACGTTTATTGTTAAGTGCACCTTATTTCCCCAGCAATGAAACCGTTGCTAATCCAGAGCCCTTGTTGAAAGTGACTGAGGACTGGATCAAACGATGTATATAGCCGTTAAATGGGCGAAGACAACAAAGCCCAAGAATCAAATGCAAAGAGTATAACTATGTTTGTATTTGCAGTCCCGTGGATTTTACTTTTTTTACCTTTACCGCTATTGACTTGGTTTTTATTACCTACGCTAAAAACGGCACAAAACCAAGCTTTACACGCCCCTTTTTTACGCTACATGAAAGAACTGATGGCAGATCATGCCTTTAGTCTACGCGCGTATGCACGTCATTATAGTTTAGCTGCCCTATTATGGATCTGTTTGGTTGTTGCTGCTGCAGGACCACAATGGTTGGGAAAACCCATGGATGTCGCGCGCAGTGGGCGCAACATCATGTTAGCAGTAGACATATCCGGCAGCATGCAACTGAACGACATGACTTTAAATGGTCAAGAATTATCGCGCTTTACCGCCGTGCAATTGATTGCCAAAGAATTCATTCAAAAAAGAAAAGGTGATCGCATAGGCTTAATTTTATTTGGCAGCAAAGCTTATTTACAAACACCTCTCACCTTCGATCGCGATACCGTCATAAATCGCTTAGAAGACAGCAGTGTGGGTTTGGCTGGACAATTAACGGCTTTGGGCGATAGCATCGCTTTAGCAGTTAAGCATTTAAAAGATTTACCCGAAAATAATCGTGTTCTTATTGTATTAACCGATGGCGTGTCCAACAGCGGCCAATTCAGTCCTCTAGATGCCGCAGCACTCGCACAAAACTATCATATTAAAATATACAGCATAGGCTTTGGTGCTGATCAACTGCTGGTTCCAGGTGCATTGGGCTTGCGTAATGTTAATCCTTCCGCTGATCTAGACGAAACCACGTTACAATTGATCGCAACTAAAACAGGTGGTCAATATTTTAGAGCCAAAAATATGGCCAGCTTAGATCAAATCTATGATCAAATTAATCAACTAGAACCCATAGCCCAAGACCACGTTAACTATAGGCCAGAAACTGCTTTATATCCTTGGCCTTTGGCAATAGCATTCTTCATTGCTTTTGCTTTATTACTGCGCCGTACATGGCCACCATTAAAAGCATGGTGTCAAAGCGCCTTCTTTAGAGGAGGATATTGATGGATTTTCTATCTTTACATTGGTTACGTCCGTGGTGGTTGCTTGCATTCTTGCCTGTTCTAGTGTTATTACTGCCATTAACCTTGCAATCGTGGCACGATAATGCTTGGCGCAAAGCTTGCGATCCGCATCTATTACCACATTTATTAGTAGGAGACAGCACACGCTTAGCCGTTACCAAAAAAGTTTTGTTGCTCTTAGGGTTTTTGTTAGCCATTATCGCTTTAGCCGGACCTTGTTATAAAACCATCGCTGCACCCGTTTTTCAGCTCAATACAGCGCGCGTGATTGTATTTGATCTCTCTAATGCACAATGGGCCACCGACATAGCGCCTAATCGTTTAACACGCGCTCGTTTTAAATTATTGGACCTATTACAAGCTTTGCAAGAAGGGCAAACTGGCCTAGTGGTTTTTACGGCGCAGCCTTTTGTAGTGTCACCCCTTACGTACGATACTCAGACTGTGGTCAATACCGTGGGTGATTTATCACCTGACATTATGCCGCTACAAGGTTATCAATTAAACACTGCTTTATTGAAAGCACAAAGCGTATTAGAAAAAGCGGGCGCTCACAATGGTCATATTGTCGTCTTTACAACGCAAAATCCAAATGCCGTAGACATCAGCACCGCCAAAATGCTGGCTAAAAAAGGATTTTATACCGATGTCTTGTATATAGGCACTACTACGGGCAGTACTATTACTACCCCCCAGGGCACGCTGGCTAAAGACGAAAAAGACAATATCATCATCAGCCGCTTGGATAAAACCAGTTTAGCTAAGCTGGCACAAGCAGGCCATGGCGAACTGTGGTCTGTAGACACCCCCATTAATACTATAGTTCACAGCTTAAATCCTAAGCTAGCAGCCAAAAACGCTAGCAAAAACCATGCCGCCCAGACTAGAATATGGTTGGACAATGGTTATATCTGGTTATGGCCGTTACTGATCTTGGTGTTATGCGCTTTTCGTAGAGGAAGATTACAGGAGTTGTTAAAGTGATCAAAAGTCGTATTTTTTTAGTTACACTATGCATTGTGTTTAGTTCTACGGCAGAGGCCCTAACTTGGGACGATTTATGGCTAAATCCTGATGAGCAAGGCTATAAAGCCTTACAGCAAAACGATCCGCAACAAGCCGCCGCAGAATTTAACAGCCCAGAATGGCAAGGAATAGCGTATTATCGCTTGAAGGAATATAAAAAAGCATTAGAAGCTTTTAGTAAAGGAACAGATGCCACCGCCTTTTACAACAGTGGTAATGCCTTGGCCCTGTTAGGGCGTTATAAAGAGGCCATTGCGGCCTATGATAAAGCTCTGGCTTTGAATACTTCCTTTAATGATGCACGGTTTAATCGCGATCTGTTAAAGAAATTATTGAATAGTCAACCCCCTTCTGCACCTATAGCACAAATGACACCGCCATTTAAACAAAGGTATGAAAATAAGCAAAATTCACAGCAACAACAAAATCCGCAGCAACAACAAAATCCGCAGCAACAACAAAATTCACAGCAACAACAAAATCCGCAGCAACAACAAAATCCGCAGCAACAACAAAATCCGCAGCAACAACAAAATCCGCAGCAACAGCAAAATCCGCAGCAACAGCAAAATCCGCAGCAACAGCAAAATCCGCAGCAACAGCAAAATTCGCCGCAACAACAAAATTTGCCGCAATCTGCAAATGCACAAACTACGCCCGCCAATGCTAATCCTACTTCTTATCAAGATCAACAACAGCAACAAGCATTGCAAAATATCAACGATGACCCTGGCGGATTATTACAAAGAAAATTGCAACGTGATTATGAGCAGAGCTTACAACAAGGAACACATTTATGAGAATATGTTTATACATAGTCAGTATTATATTGTTATGTAATCTAGCTTTTGCTGCTGAGCCTACGGTCAGCGTCGATCACAAGCAAATATCTTTAGACGATCGCATCACTTTGCAAATCATGTCGCAGGATAGCGATGATAGCAATCCTAACTTAAACCCATTAAGTCTAGATTTTAATGTTTTGGGCACAACTATGAGTAGCGAAATGCGACTCATTAACAACAAAGTGAGTCGTGAAAAATCCTGGTCTATAATACTAACGCCTAAACGCAGCGGAACCTTAACCATACCCAGCTTAAGTTTGGGCAAAGAAAAAACCAGCCCTATCACCATCCAGGTTGCCGCAGTAGCCACGGATCCTGTTAACCCACCTACACAAGAAAGCACCCAGAACAAAGAGCCTATCTTTATGCAAACCAGTGTAGTTCCCAAAACCATTTACGAAGGGCAAGCCGGTTTATACACGGTGAAAATATTCTATAATACCTCTGTGCGCGAGCCGGCTTTGGCTATTCCCGATATGGGCAATGCTAAACTCATTCACATGGGTACCGATACAAATCAGCGCACAACAGTAGATGGAAAAAACTATCAAGTCTTAGAACAACATTATGCTGTGATAGCACAAAAAGATGGGATCTTGGAACTCAAGAGCCCCTTATTACAGGGCTATCGCTTAGATTTAACGCGCAGCGATTCTTTTAACAATCCGTGGCAACCCTTTCACATCAGCGCTCCATCTGTATCCTTAAAAGTGGATACCGTGCCAGGAATGAGTAAATCCACCTGGTGGTTGCCAAGCACGAAAATTACTTTAACCGACAGTTGGAGCGATAAGCCACCGCAATTTCAAAGTGGCGTGCCGGTGACGCGCACACTCACTTTGACCGCACAGAATGTTACCGCTGAACAATTACCGACGATTGCGCCTAAACAAAATAAAGGGTTTCAATTGTATCCAGACAACCCGGTTTTAAATACTGATAGCAATGGTTTTCAATTGCAAGCCAGCCGCACTGAAAAAATAGCCTATTTGCCTAATGCCAGTGGGCAATTGGTTATCCCAGCAATAACCATCGATTGGTGGGACACGGACAGCAATAGCCCTAAAAAGCTGACCATTCCCGCTTATACCGTCAATGTAGCGCTCAATGCAAATAATGCAACCGGTGCTGCACCTACACCATTGTCATTGCGTAATGATGCGGTGCAAAATATTCAAACGGCAAACAGCCGACATTGGTACCAAAGACCCTTTGTTTTTTTAAGTATAATGTTGACTCTAGTATGGGTTCTCACCATATTCTTGTGGTGGCGCAGCTCTAAACCGGTGGTTATGACAAAAACGCATATGTCACACCATAATAGGGAAGCCATTAAAACCATGCGCCAATTGCGCTCCGAGCTAAAAAACGCATGTCTACAAAATAATGCACTTCATGCTAAAAATGCGCTCTTGTTCATAGGTAAAGAATTATGGCCTTATGAAACTGTATTGTCAGTGGGTGATCTGGCCGAAAAATTTCAACAAGAAAAGACCCGACAATTATTGCAAGAATTAGAACGTGTGCTGTATAACGAAATCACCGTCTGGCATGGCGTAGAATTGTGGGCATTATTAGATGAAGAGTTCCGCACTAAAGCTAAAAACAGCACCGATCCTCACGATGTATTACCGCATTTATATTTGGAAGAAAAGAAATGAAATCAGAAAAGCCTTTATTGATCATCAGCGGCGCCAGCAAAGGCATAGGATATAAAATCGCAGAAATATTCTTGAATAATGGTTTCGAGGTACTCAATGTATCGCGCAATGCTTGCGTGTTAGCTGGAGTCCATAATATTAAACTGGATTTTGTCAACGCTACGGATGAAACGATAAAGAACAAATTACTGGAACAAGTACCGCAGAAACGGCGCATGATATTAATACACAACTCCAGCGTGTGTTATAACGATACGGTGAAAAATTTTAAGGCTACAGAGTGGCAAGATACTTTAAGACTCAATGTAACCATTCCCGCTTTGTTGAGCCAATGGTTGTTACCACAAATGCTGCCACAATCGGCGATTGTTTTTGTGGGATCCACGTTGTCAGAAAAAGCGGTAGGGAATACGTGTTCTTATACCGTGAGTAAACACGCGATCGTTGGCTTAATGCGCAGCGTGTGCCAAGATTTAGCCGGCCAGTCTATTCACACCTGTTGTGTATGCCCAGGCGTTACCGATACAGAAATGTTTCGTTTACGCGTAGATAATAATGCCGCTCTTTTGGCTAAATTAACACACTTACAAAGTGACAATCGTTTATTAGAACCGCAGGAAATTGCCGAAGCTATTTATATGGCAGCTACACATCCTATTTTTAACGGCTCCGTGTTACATGCTAATGGTGGGCAGATTGAGCGGTGATCTATTATAGCAAAGTTAAGCTCATCCCTCATGCGCCCCACCCCAATTGTCACCATAACCCATATGCACAACTAAAGGTACTATTAATTGTGCTACACCTTCCATCGCCGTGCGTAAAGCAGGTTGTGCTAATTCTAAATGATCTCTCTGTACTTCTAGGACCAATTCATCGTGCACTTGCATGATCATGCGTGCGGCAATATGGTCTTTGGCAATCGCTGCATCGACGCGGATCATCGCTTGTTTAATAATATCCGCTGCGCTGCCCTGCATGGGTGCATTAATAGCGGCTCTTTCTGCCGCGCGTTGCAAGCCTTTATTCTTAGATTGAATGTCGGGTAAATACAAACGCCGTCCCCAAATAGTTTCTACATAGCCCTGTTCGCGTGCTAAAGAACGGGTTTGCTCCATATAACGCGCAACACCTGGATAGCGCTCAAAATACAGATCCATATAACGTTTAGCGGTGTTATTGTCTACATCCAATTGCCGCGCCAAGCCAAAAGCAGACATACCGTAGATTAAACCAAAGTTAATGGCTTTGGCATGACGCCTTTGTAAAGAAGTTACCCCATCACGCTCTACGCCAAATACTTCAGCAGCAGTAGCACTATGTACATCTAAGCCTTCTGCAAAAGCTTTACACAAGCCTTCATCCTTGGACAAATGCGCCATGATGCGCAATTCTATTTGCGAATAATCTGCATCCAACAGCACACAGCCCGGTGGGGCAATAAAAGCCTGGCGTATACGCTGCCCTTCCACACTACGTGTAGGAATATTTTGTAAATTAGGATTAGATGATGACAATCTCCCTGTTGCAGCACCCACTTGATGATACGAGGTATGCACTCGACCTGTGTGTGGATTAATTTGTAAGGGTAAAGTATCGGTATAAGTTGACTTTAATTTACTGATGCTGCGATATTCCAAAATAATCTTAGGCAACGGGAAATCATGCGCCAATTCTTGTAGTACCGATTCCGCCGTTGAGGCTTGTCCAGTAGGCGTTTTCTCCAACACCGGCAAACCCATTTTTTCAAACAATACTTCTTGCAACTGTTTAGGAGAATTGATATTAAAAGAAACCCCTGATATTTTAAAAGCGCTTTCTTCTAATTCTTGCAATTGTTTTTCAAAAACGACGCTTTGTTGTTTTAGTTTTTCTCCATCTATCAGCACCCCCGTTTGTTCCATACGTGCAATGACATTGATCACAGGCTCTTCTATGGTTTCGTAGACCTTTAATAGTATTGGCTGTTGTTGCAAACGAGGATAAAAATAATGGTGTAAGCGTAAAGTCACATCCGCATCTTCTGCTGCATAAGCGGTGGCTATATCCAAAGCGACTTTATCAAAAGTTATTTTCTTAGCGCCCTTACCCGTGACTTCATCGTAAGTAATGGTGCGATAATCTAAGTATTTTAAAGCCAGACTGTCCATGTCATTACGATTACCTGCAGATAGAATAAAACCTTCCAGCAAGGTATCCATTAAGAATCCTTGCACGATAATCCCATAACGCGAAAACAAATTGATGTCGTATTTGATGTGATGGCCTATTTTAGTAAGCGTTCTATCTTCTAATAAGGGCTTTATTTTCTGTAATACTTCGTCTCGCGGCAATTGTGTAGGAACATCGTCGTATTGATGTGTTAAAGGAACATAAGCGGCTTCATATTCAGACACGGCAAAAGACAAACCAACGATATTGGCGCGCATGACATCCAGATTGTCGGTTTCGGTATCTATAGCAAATATCTTGGCTTTTTTTATTTTTTCTAACCAAGACTCTAAATCCTGCCAACTGAGTATGCAATCGTATTTTGCCGTGACCGGTGGTACTTTGAGCTTAGCGCCACCTTCTACGTCTTTTAACCAGGATTTAAATTCTAGCTTTTCTAGCCATTGTAATAAAGCTTCTCTATTTTGCTCTTTGGTGTTGAGATCATCTAAGGTAATCGGTAATTTAACATCGCAATCTATACTCACTAATTTTTTAGCCAACGGTAAATAGTCTAAAGTAGCGCGTAGACTCTCACCTACTTTCCCAGTGATATTGTCAGCGTTTTTGATGAGCGCATCTAAAGTGCCATACTGTTGTAACCATTTCACTGCCGTTTTAGGCCCCACACCACTCACACCAGGAACGTTATCCACCGTATCACCTACTAAAGATAAATAATCGATGATTTGCGATGCCTTCACGCCAAATTTCTCCACCACACCCGCTTCGTCTAGCACTGTATTATTCATGGTATTGATCAAAGTCACTTGGTCATCCACCATTTGCGCAAAATCCTTATCGCCCGTTGAAACCAGGCAATGCCACTGACGCGGTTTTGCTTGTTTAACTAAAGTCCCGATAACATCGTCTGCCTCAACACCGTCTATCATCACTAAAGGCACGCCCATCGCTTTGATCAAAGCATGCAAAGGTTCGATTTGACAAATTAAGTCATTGGGCATAGCCGCTCTATTGGCTTTATATTCCGGATATAAATCGTTTCTAAATGTTTTACCTTTGGCATCGAAAACCACCACCAAATAAGTAGGCGTATATTCATTGATGAGTTTACGCAACATGTTGATAACTCCATAAGCAGCACCCGTAGGCTGCCCATGGCTATTGATCAAAGGTGGCAAAGCATGAAAAGCACGATACAGATAAGACGAACCATCAACTAAAATAAAAGGATGTTTAGGATCCGTAGGTAATGTACTCATGGCTTACTCCTCTACAATCCAACGGCTAATAAAGGCACGCGCTTCTTCTATGCCCTGTTTTTTAAGGGATGAAAACAATTGCACGCTGATCAAATCACTTTGCTCGGCAAAGCGTTTCTCTACGGCGCGCTTGGTATCTTGCCCTTGTCTATGACTTAATTTATCCGCCTTGGTTAATAATAGATGCACCGCTATATTTCGTTGCAAGGCCCACTCGACGATGATTTCATCGTTTTCTTTTAATGGGTGGCGACTGTCCATAACCAAGATCAAAGCTCTTAATGGTAAGCGTTCTAAAATATAACGCCCTAACATACGCTGTATGCGTTCACGTATCGCTTCAGGTACTTTGGCATAACCATAGCCTGGTAAATCGACTAAATATAATTTGGGGTGCAATTGAAAATAATTGATCAGTTGCGTACGCCCTGGCAACTTACTGGTTTTAGCTAATTTGCTTAAACCCGTGATGGTATTGATGGCGCTGGATTTGCCTGCATTAGAACGGCCCGCAAAAGCGACCTCGAAGCTGGGATTATCCGGCAGCTGATGCCATTCGGCAGCGCTTTTGATGAAAAGGGTTTGATTAAAATTATAATTTGTCATGATTTGTCCACATATTGGTTGCTCTGCGATGGTGGCTAGGCTAGAATGGGGGCATTACAGAGTTGGCTCTATTATGCCCTAATTGAGGTCTTATGTCATCTAAAGAACTAGGCTCGCTACTACTTATTCTCGGTACCTCCATCGGCGGCGGTATGTTGGCTTTGCCTGCGGTTACCGCGGACTTAAATTTTACGGCCATCACGCTGTATTTATTATTGGCATGGGCACTGATGTCCTTAGGTGCTTTGGCGATGGTTTCCGTACAACTACGCTTTCAAAACGACATAGGTTTCATGCCTTTGGCACGCAAAACCGTAGGTAGACTCATGTCTATAGTGACTTTATTATTTTCATTGTTGCTACTCTACAGTTTATTATGTGCTTACACGGTTGCCACTGGCGATGTGTTACACACTATACTCAGCTACTTGCATATAACCATACCTAAACCTCTAGCATTGTTATTAACAGCTTTGTTATTAAGCAGTGTGGTATACAGAGGCATAGGTGCTGCTGACAAATTAAATCGCATTTTTATGTTCATAAAAATTGCTGCATGTTTTTTATTGATCGCCAGTATCTTCCCCAGTGACCATTGGCCAAATTTAGCATTAGGCCATAATGCATATACTAAGAATGGTTTTTTAGTCATGATCACCTCTTTTGGTTTCGGTACTATTTTACCAGTGATTGGTGAGTATTTACAGTTCGATCGCAAACGTTTGTTTCGTGTGACCTTATTAGGCGGCCTTATTCCCTTAATATTGTATTTAGTTTGGATCGCTTCTGTGCACGCAGCACTAACGCATGACCAACTCATGACGCTGATGAACAGCGGCAATACCACGGAAACCTTATTACAACAACTGATCACCATCACGGCTAAACCGGTGCTACAAAGTTTTGCTTGGATATTCAGCGCCATTTGTACCTTTACCGCTTTTCTAGGTGTGTCTATTTCTTTGTTAGATTTTTTATCTGGTGCACTGAAGATTCCCAGAACCAAACGCCCTAAGCTTGTGTTAATGGCCTTAACCTATATACCGCCTACACTTATCGCCATGTTAGCGCCATGGTTATTCATACAGGCACTGGCTTACGCAGGTGTGTGCTGCGTGTTTTTATTGATTGTATTACCGTTGTGGATGTGGATTAAGTGTAGATTTTATAGTTAATTTATCTTTTCCATAAAAAGGAGAGCACTATGTCTCGCAATAGCTCCTATATTGTACAAGTAGGCGAGGCAGGTAGGTATCGCTTAGACATCCTAAATACTGTTTTTGGTCCTCAAAGCCAACGTTTTTTAAGACGTGCTGGATTAAAAGAAGGAATGCATGTATTAGATGTTGGTTGTGGTACAGGCAATATGTCACTTATTATTGCCGAATTGGTTGGTAATACAGGAAACGTTACTGGTATTGATATTAGTGAAGAACAATTGGTAGTGGCACGAGAAAAAGCAAAAGAAAAAAATATTACTAATATAGATTTTCAACAACTTTCTGAAGAAGATATTTTCTCACTGAGAAAAAAATATGATTTTATTTATTGTCGTTTTGTTTTAATGCATCTAGCTGCTCCACAAAAAACTTTAAGAAATTTATATTTATCATTAAACCCTGGCGGAATATTAGCTACTGAAGAACCGACAATGAGTAGTTGTTTCTCTGTGCCATCATCAGGTGCATTTAAAAGAAGTATTGAAATATTAATGGATTGCGCTAACAGACTGAATCTTAATTTTGATGTTGGCGATAACTTGTTTGAGATGTATCGTGCTATTGGCTGTGCAGATGTGGATATCCACATTGAGCTAGCTCAACAAATTGTTACACAAAATCCCGAAAAAAGGTTGATGGAGTTTCTTATTGTTGAGGCTGCCCCAAAATATATTGCTAATGATGTTTCGACTCAAGAAGAAATAAATCATATCGCAAAAGAGATGAAAACATTAACCGATCAACCAGCCTCTTATATAGGAAGTTGTAGACAAACTCAGGTATGGGCATCTTTTCCAACAGCTAAATTATAATATCCAATTATTATTTTAAACTAAGGGATTATAAAAATGTTAATTGTATACGGAACAAGCATAGATTATAAAACCATTGTAAAATAAATCTTAGTCTATTATTTTTTACCCACTGGAACAATCCGCACCTTAGCGATACGCGAGCCTTGTACGCTTTCAATCACACCTGTAAATTCATTAAAATCCAAATGAGTTCCTTCTTTAGGCAATGCGCCTAACCTATGTAAAATTAGGCCACTCAGAGTATCTACGTCTTTATCTTCTGCATCGATCTCGCAATGCAACACTTGCTCCAGAGCATACAAAGAACAACTGCCCTTTACGATCAAACTGCCATCTTTCTGTTTAAGCCAATCGTCTCCGGTTAAATTAAATTCATCCTTAATACGACCAATGAGTACCTGTAGCAAATTATCTAAGGTAACAAAACCGTTTAAATTTTTATAACGGTTATACACTAGAGCAAAATGAGGTGCTCCTTCACGGAACTTTCGCAATAAATCTAAAGCCAACTCATTATTAGACACTTTTAAGATAGGCCTAATAAAAGACTTTAGTTCATTAATTTCTCCTTGCAGATACAAGGTTGGTAAAATATCTTTAACGTGGATCATCCCCAGAACATGCTGTGTTTCCGGATCGTAAACGGGGTAACGGCTGTAACGATAGTTCATTAAGGTTTTCATGATACTGTCTACGGGCTCTTTAATATCTAACATCACCATTTCTTCGCGCGGTCGCATCAACTCTGTTACCTTCAGATCGGCAAAATCTAAGGTATGTTCTAGGATCCTCACTTCCTCTTTAGTCAATTCCCCATGCAAATGACTGCTGTGTAAAAGGATCTTAATCTCTTCAGACGAATAAGAATCTGCACTCTGATGCACCGTCGTTAAACCCAATACTCTTAGGAAAAAGTTAGAGCAACTGTTAAATACCCAAATTGCCGGATACATTACCCAATAAAAAACACACAAAGGAACCACGGTCCATAAAGAGACCTTTTCGGCTTGGCGAATGGCTAAGGATTTAGGCATGAGTTCGCCAATTACAATATGCAAAAAAGATAAAAAAGAAAAAGCTAACAAGAAAGAAATCACTGTAACCAATTCATCTGAAGCAATACCTAGATATGCAAGTATAGGTTCAAAAAGATAAGCAAAAGCAGGTTCACCGACCCAACCTAAACCTAATGAAGCTAAGGTGATTCCTAATTGACATGCGGATAAATAAGCATCCAGATTTTGATGTACGCGAAATAAGGTACGCCCTCGTAAACCATATTCATCTTTGATGGTAGCAACACGCGTTGCCCGCAGCCGCACCATGCCAAATTCGGCAGCCACAAAGAATGCGTTGCAGAGTAACAATACTAAGGCTAGTAATAGCCATAAAACATTAATCATGTTGATTCCTTAAAATCTATACCCATTACACTTCAAGATGCGAGTTCAATGCTGCAAGTACAAACTAGAGCTGTGTCATTCCCCGGAGTACCGAGGACAGGCTCTCGACCAGGCCGCAAGGCCGCAGTCGGGGATCCAGGGAAAACTTGAATCGAAACTGGATCCCCGACCTTCGGTCGAGGATGACACAGCTCTGGATCTCTCACCTTCAATTGAGGATGATACAATTTGTTGTATCTTCAAATAGGATGAATATATACATAACAAAAGTCTATCAAAACGTATCATAAGGATCAACATCCACTGACCAGCGTATAGCACGCGCATTTTTAGCCGTACTTAAGAAATGCGTCACAAACGCTAAGCTTTGATGCAACTTTCCACGCTGATAAGACCACAACAATAATTGGTAATGATATACCTTGTCGCGCTTTTCCATAGGCGATGGCGCAGGTCCCAAGCAACGCACGGCTTCACTTTGCTCTGGCGACAAACTGAGCTTCGCCGCAGTTAATAGCGCTTGTAAAGCTTCTGGTTTTGGTCCTTGCACGCGAATGATCGCCATATAGGTATATGGCGGTAATTGCGTTTGTTTGCGTTCTGCCAGCAACCCTGCTGCAAAATCATGATATCCTTTTTCTAATAACGTCGTTAACAAAGGATGCTCTGGATGACGGGTTTGAACCCATATCTCGCCGCTTTTCTCGGCGCGACCGGCTCGGCCAGCGACCTGTACTATCAACTGCGCTAAATTTTCTGTGGCTCTAAATTCAGAGCTGAATAAACCACTATCTGCATCAATAATGGCGACTAAGGTCACATTAGAAAAATGATGTCCCTTGGCCAACATTTGTGTGCCGATTAAAATAAGATGACGTTCATCGTGAATGGCTTCTAAATACGCTTCCATGCTGCCTTTTTTACGCGTGGTGTCTTTATCGATACGCAATATTTCTGTGTTCGGAAAAGCTTTCTTTAACACGGCTTCTATGCGCTCTGTGCCCAAACCTACCGGCATTAACTCATCGCTTAAGCAATTTAAACATTGCTTCGGTTTATCGCGCACTGTGTTGCAATGATGGCAATGCAAGCGTTGCGGCGATAAATGCAAAGTCATATAACTGTCGCAATGCGGGCATGGAACGACCCAACCACAATGGTGACAGATTAAAATCGGCGAAAATCCGCGTCTATTTAAAAACAATAAGCTTTGTTCACCTTTCTCCATGCGTGCTGCTATTTCTTTGATCAAGCGCGTGGAAAGACCTTCCTGCAAGCGTTCATTGCGTATATCTAAAACTTTAAAGCGGCCTAGCTGCGCTTCCCCGGCTCGTATACGTAAAGATAAAGCTGTAAAACGATTTTCAGCTACATTGTATAATGTTTCCAAGCTGTGTGTTGCTGAGCCCAATACCACCGGAATATTATTTTGATAGGCGCGCTGTACCGCCACATCGCGCGCCGAATATTGCACGCCATCTTGTTGTTTATAAGAAACATCGTGTGCTTCATCGACAATAATAAGTCCCAAGCGTGGCATGACAGCCCACACACTAGAGCGGGTACCAATGACAATATGCGCATTGCCTTCTGCTGCCAATGACCAATTGTGTAAGCGTTGCTTTTCGGTTAAGCGCGAATGCAATAAGGTAATGGGCACTGCAAAGCGATCTGTAAAGCGCGTGATCATTTGCGGCGTCAAACCAATTTCGGGAACTAATACCAACACTTGAGAGCCCTGCTGCAACGCGCTATTGATGGCCTGTAAATACACTTCAGTTTTACCGCTGCCGGTAATGCCGTCTAGCGCAAAGGCTTTAAATTGTCCCAAAGCAGCAATGAGTTGCTCTACCGCTATTTGTTGTTCCTGATTTAAATCATGACCCTTCTGCCGTAAGAGCTCTATTCCTTCCAGAGCCGCATCGGTATTAGCAGTGGGTATGGGATGACCCTGACGTAAACGCGTAGGCAAAGCGCCCGCTAAAACCGCCCCTAAAGGCGCATGATAATAATCGGCAGCCCAACGGCATAAACGTAAAATATCGGCGGGAATACAGGGGATTTTATCCAAAATAGCCGTTAGGGGCTTTAATTTATGGGCTGGCACAGCCGATTGCTCACTGCACGCAGCAATAAAGCCTATTTTCACACGCCCACCAAAAGACACGCGTACGCGCATGCCTTCCTGTGGTACAGGGCCATCTGTAGTGACGATATAGTCAAATAAACCTCTTAAGGGCACATCTAGTGCTACTTTAGCGATGGGGGGATAGATCAATTCAGTCATAAATGGGCGCCTTGCTCAATAAGGTTAGAGTATAACAAAAATAGCATTACCTTTCTTTTCGTATTCTGTGGATAACTTTGTGATTAAGTTTTTGTATACCGTGCAGTCAGTTTTTATAAATATTGTCCATGTTTCTTTCACCTGATTTGTTGCCAAAAAAATCCTTATAAATCATACAGATAAAAAATCTATCGTAAAATAACAAAAAAGCCTTGCCTTTTAATTTCTTTTTTGGTAGCCCGTAGCCCTGTGGATAACTTTGTGCACAATTAATATAGAATTCATCGCTCAACATCGCTCAACTATGCGTTAATGCTTTAGAATGGCCAAAAAGCGGCTACTTTGGGTTGATCCGTTTGCTTTCTAGGCAATAGATGTCAGTATTTAGCACGGTCATAGTTTCTTGCTGGCGTGGTCTGTAGCAAGTGTATCCACACCCATCTGTACTTTCTGAATGCTGTTAGTTAGTCCAGCACAACTTGCCTTTAGGCACTAAATTGGGCACACTGTTTTGATGTGATGATAAGGACGACTAAAATATGATTAATTATTTGCTTATAGGCTTAGGCGGCGCTTTAGGTGCCATGGCACGCGTCGGTATGGGGCGTGTATTTCCTGCCACCCTAGCTGGTAGTATTCCTTTACAAATGTTGGCAGTAAACGTCATCGGCTGTTTTATGATGGGATTAGTGTCTTCATGGTTAGAGTATCACAATGGCCCTTTGGCCCTACGTTATTTTTTAGTCAGCGGCGTGCTGGGTGGTTTCACTACGTTTTCTGCTTTTGCTTTGGAAGGCATGCTGTTAGTGCAAAAACAGCAGTATGGCCCCGCCGCAGCATATATTCTTTTGACGGTGCTATTATGTTTAGCGTTTTTCTTTATAGGGTCTAAGTTGTTTATGCGGATGGTGTGATATAAAGTTACACAACAAAGCGCTAACCACTATATATGTTCTCTTTGATATTGCGCTTTCGTTTTAGTATAAAAGTTCACAACTTTTCTGAGCGTATCATAAGTATCTTGTTTTTCAAAAGTCAGGTGCAATTTTTCAGACACTCGACACGATGCAGTATTTTTAGGGTCTATTGTCGCATAAATCCTTGAAACGTGTAAGATATCGAATGCATATTTAATCAACGCTTCCCCCAACTCTGTCGCATAACCACTGCCACAATAAGGTTTCGCAATAAAGTATCCAATCTCTATATCTTCTACGGGCTTAAAATCTAGATGAACTAACCCAGCTCTACCAATCACTTCTTTTGTCTGTTTTAGAAATACTAGTCCTGTGGAAAATCCATATTTCTCTTGATGGGTAATCAGTAAATCAAATATTTTCTTTATTCCCTCATCTTCACGAGGGCCTCCAAAATATTTCATTAAAAAAGGATCTTTCTGTTGCTGATGAAAAGTTACATAATCATCCCTATCCAGTTTTTTAATATAAAGTCTTTCGGTTGCAATAAATATGTTATTGTTACACACCTCATTTTTCATCCTTCTAAATAACTAGACTTTAGAATATAATTTACATGTGTCGAGTTATTTTTTGACGCAGGGCACGGTAGTGCCTTCAATGCTGATTTGTTACAGCTTTACGATCCGATGATTCTAATGATAAATAATTATCTTTACTGATCACCGACCTGCCACTTTTAAATTCCAACTCTTTTCGTGCATTACCAGCAACACTGCCCCCTTCTAAGGCCGCATCGTGATTTTCATCAAAGCCTTGTGCATCTTTATTGCGCGCAATTTCGGTGGTAGAAGCTTCGCCTAGCATAGAAAAAATTAACTCTAAATCGGTCATGTGATCTCTTAAATTCTCTCGTTTTATATTTTTATGTTGTTTGTACTCGCTGGGTGTCATTCCAAATGCTGCTTTGCTAATCTCAGCTGTTAAAATGGCGTAATCTTTTTGCTCTTCGATGCCACGTTGCCGCCATTCATCTGTTAGCTCTTCACGAATGGCAATGCTGCGCATGCGTTTTTCAACCCAGCTATCGGGATATCCCTTTGCTTTATAGATTGCTCTAGCACGTTTACTGGCTAATTCTGGATCTTCAATTTCTTGTATACGCTCATAGCCTACCTTAGCCAGCCAACGCTTAAACGGCTCCGCTTTAGGAGAAGGAATAGACTGAATAATTCTAAAAATACCCTCCACATTGGCGCAATTGAGCTTTTGTTTACCACCGGCTGTCTCAACCAAAAGGGGGGTGGCAATTTGCCCCCACCCTTTGTTTAATTCCGGATCACGTCTCCGTATGTCTTTGAGGTAACCTGCAGGTTGGGCTGAGTCTGTTAAGACAGCAACTATATCTACAATTACAAACCACCATTCATTTTGGTGCAAAATTCTACGAATACTCTTATTTCTAAAAACAACCATTTTGTTAATTTCTGTTTCACCCATAACTGGCTCCTTAAGATATTCTTTTATTTCAACTATAAATTAAAGGGTGGCCAGCTCAGGTAAAATCCCAAGCCAGCCTACGGTAGCTCCATGCTACTACTAGGCCTTAGTCTGTACGCCTAAGACCACATTCACTCACCTACAAATAAACTACTTTCTCGTCAAAGCGCACAGTACACGTTCTGCATGCCTCTTAAAATAGTTTAACGAGAGTCGTACCCTAAAAGTAAGGATGGTACTACATTCCACACGCTAACTTTAATCTTACTATTTACGCGTCAAACACCTAAGCCCTTACTTAACGGACTTAAATAAATGTATTTACCGCAAGAAACTCCATGACCAGTTTCCGGTTTACGAGAAAACCCTAAGCGGCACGTTTCACTCACCTAAACTGTTTTAAGCCTAGACTAACGTAAGAGTAAAAACTAAAGCCACTAAGCGGGCATTTCTCGCAAATATAAAACACCGTTTCGCGTTTTTAGGCGCGATAAAGTGGAATATTTGGATAATATGCGTACAAAGTGTTTGGAAATTGCGCCGGGTGGACGACAATTCTCTTGTGCAGACGCGTTGGTGTGAGCTAAACTATTCATAGCTGTTACAATCTCCTACTGTTGATTGTGATGGTTAGCGATGGGACCTGGTGTACCCAACACCAGCCCGTCGCGCTTACTTACCCAAGTAAGCACCACCGCAGAACGATCCTCAACCGTTATACTCGTCGCCTTTGAATTATAGGCTTTGTCGCCTTCGCCCATCTCGCACCCAGTATATGACATAAGTACATCACTCCTGCTGCTCGAGCGCTCGGCGCCGCGCCTAAAAATCAACTGCTATGAGTATATACAACGATTTTTTATCATTCACGAATACATAGTAGACCCTCATTTCTATGCTTGTCAATAGTTTTTTTAACTTTTTTTAAAATATATTTAATAATGAAACTAAATTGTAAAAAAAGATAAACTCTATTTTTATAAAGTAGCGTTTCTACCATACGGACTGTCGTTGAAAATCTACCCCGTATAAAGAATCCTATTTTTTAATTCTCCTGTAAACAAACGAACTTTCTTACTATTCTAGATCCCTGGATTGCAGCGTCGACCGTTGCTTGTTTAGTGTTTTCGCTTTAGTTTCGTGAAACGGTCTCCTCGCAATGACGGGTTCCGCGAGTAACAAGCATATCGTGAAATTTTAGAGTTCGTTGAGATCACTCAGCTTCGTGACACCGTATTCGCCAACTTCACCCATTGTTCCACGCTAATTTGCTCGGCGCGCATTTTGGGGTCTAAACCCAGCGCAATTAACTGCTCAGAATTAAAGTATTGCTTTAAACTATTGTGTATGGTTTTACGGCGCTGATTAAACGCATCGCGTAAAATATCTTCTAGTACTACCATTGAGGTAATATCATATAAAGGTTTTTCATAAGGAACCAAGTACACTATTTTCGACATCACCTTAGGCTGCGGCTTAAACGCTTGTGGAGGTACGCTGAATAAGGCTTGTACTTTGCATTGTAATTGCATCATCACACTTAAGCGTCCATAAGCTTTGCAACCCGGTTGTGCCGCTAAGCGATCGACTACTTCTTGTTGCAACATAAACAACATATCGTTGATATGATCTTTTTGTATTAATAGATGAAATAATAAGGGTGTAGAGATATTGTAAGGCAAATTACCGATGATGCGCACTTTTTGCTGCGACAAATTCAAATCCATCAAGGAAAAGGTTAAAGCATCTTGATGGTGGATCTGCTTTAGTTGCGGATAGCGCCGCTGTAAATGCCCAATTAAATCGTTGTCGATCTCCACTACATCAACCACAGCACCACTCGTGAGTAAATGCTGCGTTAAGGCCCCTAGTCCAGGGCCAATCTCCAATACACGCTCACCTTTTTGTGCGGCAAAAGCACTGAGTATAGCGGCAATAACCGTTTCATCCTGCAGAAAGTTCTGCCCAAAGTGCTTTTTAGCCGCACCAAAACGCGCCATATTAAGATTTTTTCTGTGCTGCAGGAGCATCCACTGGCGGCAAATAAATCTTAATGTACGTTGATGCGCGCATACGTTTTAGCCAATCTTGTGTTTTTTCATTCATTCTACTTTCAAACAACATGCGCTTGACCTGCAATTCTTTATATTCTTGTGTATTGTCTTTATTCCTACGGCCTAGCACTTGTATCAAATGCCAACCATATTCCGTTTTAACCGGATCACTGATTTGATTAATCGCCAACGCATCCATGGCTTTTTCAAACGGTGGCACCAAGGCGCCTGGTTGCACCCAGCCTAAATCACCCCCTTTAATAGCGCTGGTAGGATCTTGAGAATATTTTTCTGCCAGTTGCTCAAAACTCACTCCACTCGCTATCTGGCTCTTTAAGCTCAGCAATTCTTTATGCACCGTTTCATCGGTGTGCACCGCATCGGTTTTAATGAGTATATGGCGCACATTGGTTTCTTGTATCGTGTGTTTTTGATCGCTGCCTTTTACACCAACCAAGCGTAATACATGTATACCATTGCCTGTACGGAATGGCGCACTCACGTCACCTTGATTTAAACCCTGTACTGCTGCTACAAAAACTTGCGGTAATTGTTCAGGAGTACGCCAGCCTAAATCACCGCCTTGTAGCGCTTCTTCGCCATTTGATTGCGCCACCGCCAACTGTTTGAAATCAACGCCCGCTTTTAGTTTCTGCTCAATATTGGCTGCTTTCTTATTGGCTGCAGCGAGTTCCTCGGAAGAAGGTTCATCCGGTAATGCAATTAAAATATCTTCTATATTGTATTGTGCTGCTTGTTGCTGCGATTGCTGAAAACCCTTAGAATTTAAAATATTCTCCACATCTTGTTTACTGATATAAACCCGCGGCGCTACTTCGCGTTGCAATAATTGTTGTACCATAAGTTGTTCGCGTATTTGGTTACGATAAAAATCGTAATTGATATTGTCTTTGTGTAAAGTTTGTTTGAGTGAATCGATGTTCATCTGATTTTTAGAGGCAATATCGGCCATGGTTTTGGTCAATGTAGCATCATCTATGGTAATACCCATTTTTTCTGCCATTTGCAATTCCAATTTTTGCTCTATCATCCGATCTAACACTTGATGTTCTAGCTCAAGATTGCTGGGTAAAGGCGTATTACTATGTTTAAGCTGTACTTTGATGTAGTCTACTTCTTTATCCAATTCACTTTGCGTGATGACATCAGTACCTACCACCGCGACTACGGTATCTAAGGGCGCTACTGTCGCCGCATCCATCGTACGGGGTGTGAGAATTAAACTCATAGCGAATACGAGTAAACTAGAAAAAAAGTAAAATTTAATTTTGTCCATTTTCTGTCCGAATTAAGCTGTTTTTAAAAACCCGTCTTAGGGGCACATTATGATTGTGCGTATATTAACCCACGAAGGCCTGTATGCACAAGCCGGAAACAATTTGTCGATACCATATTAACCAGATTGGGTCACCCAGCAACATCACTTTTTAATTTTAAGATCTACGCCTGAGCTATTATTGCGGCTGGCAACTTCTCCCGAGTTGGCACTAAAGAACGTCACTCTTGTATGCTGCACCGCTACCTCAGCTGGTTCATCGTCTTTAGAAGCCGCTTTATCTGTGTTTACAGGGGCTGCTTCTAACAGTGCGAGCCTTGCCCTCAAGGCTTCAATCTCTTTATTCTTATGTTCTAATTCATGATACAGGCTAGAGAGGTTTGTTTTATCTTCCAGAGCACCGCAAATATCTTTATGCTCCGGTAATAGATCCATTAAATGGATATCTTCTTCAAACAAGTCCGGGCACTCCATCCATTCCGTAAATGTCTGCGCTATAGCAGAAACCATCACAATTTGATAAAGCTTATACAAACTATTCCCTTCTATCGTTGCGCAAGGAGATAAAATCTTATGCTCCACAACCATGAAAATAGTTTGATACAGTATATCTTCCGCACCTACTGTGGCAACACCCTTTTGTTTGACGTCTTCTAAAATGCACTTAACCGCCTCCCTCTCGATTCGCATGAGGCAATCCGAGGGCAACTTCATCTCTATACGCATTTCTGTGGCAATGTCGTTTATTTCTGCTACCACCGATGGGGCTAAATGATTGGCCATCCAACTGCTAACTAAATCCTGCAACGCTTCATCGTATATGGGTACCATATTTTTGGGGTATCTGCCTTTATATTGATCCTTGACGATCTTTTCAACTCGCTCTGTGATGGCCTGACATAATCCATCAGACAAGCTACTTTCATCAAATCTAGTTCCTACCCGCTCTAGTATTCTTGTTTGCCAAGCAGCTGAAAAATCTCTAGGCAAATCATTATCCTTAAATTTCTTAAGCATTAAAATGTCAATCCTCATTTTAACTTGGGGTAATAAGACTTTGTTTAAAGGTTCATCCGTTTTATTTTCTTTCATACGCAACCACAAAGCATCACATACCAACGTATCTATTGGCAGAATTTGTTCGGGTGTTAATTCTCCTCGTACCCATTGAGCGTAGAATTGCTCTATTTCTACGCGCATTTTCGCAGCTATAAAGTCCATCACTTTTTTCGGTAATGCATTCTCAGCATAAAGACGTGTCAATTCAGCTTGTGCAGCTACATTCAAAGCCTCATTCGATGCTTTAAAGTCTGGGTTTTGTTTTAACCACTGTGTCAGTACCCATGTAAGCCCCCAATGTAATCGGCGTATATAGCGACGCTCGTCTTTTGGATGGTCAACATATGCGGATAGGTGTTTTTTGCTAACCGCCATTAAAGCCGCCAAATCAAAGATGCCTCCCTTTTGTTCTAATTTTGTTGCAAGCGTTGCTTCTAGAGGAACGCCCATAAAACACCATGAGCGGATATTTATCTCGGGTGTTTCTGCCAATGACTGTAAGACTCTTAACTGTTTTTGCTCCAAAGCCGTTTGGATTAATCTCATGGAGATAAATGTTTGACCAAAATTGGAAGCAAACGGTGTGCACACCGCCTCAATCAGAAGCGATTTACCTGCATATTGAAGTGCGGCCTCATTTTGTGTCACCGCAGCAAACACGACTTCCCGATCTATCTGCAATACCGCACTTGCATATTGAAGTGCAACGCCGTCTTGTGTTACGGCAGCAAGTACGACTTCTCGGTCTGCCTTAAGCCCTGCATCTGCATATTGAAGTAATTGCCCTTTTTGTGTTACGGCAGCAAGCACGACTTCTTTATCGGCGCGCAGAGCCGCGCTTGCGTGTTGAAGTACAGCGCCGTTTTGTATTACGGCAGCAAGCACAACTTCCCGGTCTTCCTTTAGGGCAGCACTCGCGTGTTGAAGTGCCTCTGCATGTTGTGTTACAGCAGCAAGCACAACTTCTCGATCGGCCTTAAGTGCCTCACTTGCATGTTGAAGTGCGGCGCCATATTTTGTTACAGCAGCGAGCACAACTTCTCGATCAGCCTTAAGTGCATCACCTACATACTGAAGTGCATACCCGCTTTGCCGTACCGCAACGAGCACGAGTTCTCGATCGGCCTTCAGTGCCTCACTTGCATGCTGCAGTGCGGCGCCATTTCTTGCTATAGCAGCAAGCACGACTTCTCTATCGGCCTTCAAGACCTCACTTGCATACTGCAGTGCAGCGCCATTTTTTGCTACGATAGAAAATATGAATTGTCGGTCTGCCTTAAGCGCCGCACTTGCGTACTGAAGTAACTCCCCATTTCTTGTTACGAGAGCAAGCATGACCTCTCGGTCTGACCCAAGTGCCGCACTTACATGCTGAAATGTATATCCTCGCCTTAGCGCAGCAAGCACCACTTCCCGATCAGCCTTAAGTGCCTCGCTTACATACTGAAATGCAGACCCACTTTGCTTGACCGCAGCGAGCACGACTTCTCTATCGGCCTGCAGTGCCGCACTTGCATACTGAAGTTTATATCCGCTTTCTCTTACCGCAGCAAGCATCACTTCTCGGTCTGCCTTAAGTGCCACACTTAAAGAGTAAAGTACACTCCCATTTTGCTTTACAGCAGCGAGCGCGATTTCTCTATCAGCCTGCAGTGCCGCACTTGCAGAGCTAAATGCATACCCGCTTTGCCTTACCGCAACGAGCACCACTGCTCTGTCGGATTTAAGTGCTTCACTTGCATAGTGAAGTGCACTCCCATTATATGTTACCGCAGCAAGGACAATTGCTCGGTCCGCCTTAAGCGCCTCACTGGCATGTTGAAGTGCAGCGCCGTTTTGTGTTACAGCAATGAGCACGACTTCTCGATCTGCCTGCAATGCCGCACTGACATGTTGAAGTACAGCGCCATTTTGTGTTACAGCAATGAGCACAATTTCTCGATCCGCCTGCAATGCCACACTTGCATGTTGAAGGGCAGCACCATTTTGGATTATGGCAACGCGCACGACTTCCCGCTCCGCCCGCAGCACTGCACTTGCGTATTGAAGGGCAACGCCATTTTGGGTTACCGCAGCCAGCACAACTTCTCGATTGGCCTGCAATGCCACACTTGCATGTTGAAGTGCAACACCTTTTTGGGTTACGGCAGCGAGTACAACTTCTCTGTCTGCCTT
Source organism: Gammaproteobacteria bacterium (assembly GCA_044369355.1). Lineage (GTDB taxonomy): Bacteria > Pseudomonadota > Gammaproteobacteria > UBA1113 > UBA1113 > VFKP01. The sequence goes on from JBIPMB010000008.1 coordinate 26,020, forward strand.
AAGTGTTACATCTGCGTGTTGAAGTAATTCCCCATTTTGTGTAACCGCAGCCAGCACAACTTCTCTATCTGCTCGTAGCACTGCACTTGCGTATTGAAGTGCAGCGCTATTTTGTGCTAATGCAGCAAGCACGACTTCGCGATCAGCCTTAAGTATTACATCTGCATATTGAAGTAGTTGTCCATTTTGGGTTACGGCGGCAAGTACGACTTCTCTATCTGCGCGCAGCGCCGCACTTGCATGCTGAAGTGCATTGCCGTTTTGCCTTACCGCAGCGAGCACGACTTCCCGATCAGCCTTAAGCGTTGCATCTGCATATTGAAGTAATTGTCCATTTTGTGTGACCGCAGCCAGCACCACCGCTCGGTCTGCTTTCAGCGCCGCACTTGCATGTTGAAGTGCAGTCCCGTTTTGCGAGACCGCAGCCAGCACCACCGCTCGGTCTGCTTTCAGCGCCGCACTTGCATGTTGAAGTGCAGTCCCGTTTTGCGAGACCGCAGCAAGCACGACTTCTCTATCGGCCTTCAGTGCCGCACTTGCATATTGAAGTGCAGTCCCATTTTGT
>JBIPMB010000092.1:0-8369 GCA_044369355.1 Gammaproteobacteria bacterium
TTACTTAAATGCACTAATAAAATACCATCATGGGCATAACGTTTTGATGCTGCCTCTATGTTAGACCAATCGCCATCCCACGCTTGGTTAAAGCTTAAACTTTTTAAATCGGTTAAATCCAATAAGGGCCATGTTATGGCAATAGACTTTTGTTTTGCTTGGGTGTCAATTATGTTTGTATAACTAGAACCACTGCTCAGCAATTGTTGTTGCGCGCCATTTTCTATTGCTAGCCAAATCACCAAGTGCTGTGCCAGCCCAGTGGTAGGAATATTTTTGCCTTTTCTTTTTAAGAACTGTGTAATAGCGTTGGGATCAAAGTCTACGTCTAAAATGAGTGGATTGCTATTACTGGCAGGAATATATTGGTAACTTAGCATCCAATCTTTGGCGTGAGTTAAGCCCTCTGCCCAAGCAGGATCGCTATCTATATTTTGAACATTAGTCAGCTTGGATAATACCTGCGCTAATGCCATTTTTAATTCATCGTTGCTGGGCTCATTTTCAGCGTTGATAATGGGTAATTGCGCTTGATATAGACTGGAGTCTGCCGCAGCCGTGGCGCACAAAGAGGCCACAAATAAGACAAAAATAACACTGACCCGTAGCCATTTGGTTTGTCGAAGCGAAAAATGAATACAGCCGGACAAAATATTAGCAAATTTGAGGGTAATATAGGGCAATATTTGGACCGCTTTATTCATTTTGCAGCCGATAAACCCAATGGCTACAGGCCCGTGGCTTGTATAAGTTCTTTTCATGCTGTGCACAATCTTGTCATAGACGATAATGTGGCCTTATTTTACACCTTTTACAGAGCTACAGCAATGATTTTACTCATCTTCAAAAATCATCTTCCCCGACAAGCCATTGACCTCCATAATTTCACGTAAGGCTCTTAATGCTTCTACCTGTATTTGTCGAACTCGTTCACGCGTTAAACCAATTTTACGCCCAACTTCTTCTAACGTTGATTTTTCTTGGCCTAATAATCCAAAACGGTAAGCCAGTACTTGACCTTGCTTCTCGGGCAACTGCGCCAACCAGGTTTCAATATTTTCACGCAAATTATCGTCTAATAACATGGTGGCAGGATCGATGTTATTGGGATCAGCCAGAGTTTCTAATAAACTTTTATCGCTGTCTTTACCTATGGGCACATCTACCGAAGTGATTCGTTCATCCAAATTTAGCATCCGTTTAACATCTTCAACAGGTTTATCCAGCATTTCGGCAATTTCTTCCGCAGTGGGAGTATGATCCAATTGTTGCGTTAACACTCGTGCAGCACGCAAATAGACATTCAATTCTTTCACTACATGTATAGGCAAACGAATGGTACGCGTTTGATTCATAATAGCGCGTTCTATCGTCTGCCTGATCCACCAAGTAGCATACGTTGAAAAACGAAAACCTCGCTCGGGATCAAATTTTTCCACGCCACGAATCAACCCTAAATTACCTTCTTCAATTAAGTCTAATAACGCTAAACCTCTGTTGATGTAGCGTCTGGCAATTTTAACCACTAAGCGCAAATTGCTTTCTATCATGCGTCGTCTAGCATTCGCGTCGCCTTTTAAGGATAAACGTGCATAATGGATCTCTTCTTCGGCGCTGAGTAAGGGTGAAAATCCTATTTCACTTAAATACATCTGGGTCGCATCTAGCGCTTTTGCTGACAAATGAAATTTTCTTTTTTCATTGATTCTAGCACTTTCCTCTTCTACATCTTCATCTGATATTTCTTCATCATTGCCCAGTTCTTCAAAAATAAATTCTTCTGGATAGCTTTCACTGCCTTCTTCATCCTCGATAACCAACTTTTCTAAAGAAATATCGATTTCATCTTCAATAGCGGATTCTTTACTATCTGTCATATGTTTATTACCTAATGGAGCTAGCGGTGATTTCTTCTTTGTTACAAGTTCTACGGTCTTTTCTTTTTGCATCTTTTTAGGGGCTGCGGTCTTAGTTGCAACTGCCTTGGTCTTAGCAATCACTTTTTTGACTTGTGCAACAACCTTGGTGGCCATTTTAGTGGCCACCTTTTTTTTAGGTTTATCCTCTTTCTTAACGCTGGCTTTAACCGTCTTGGTTAGCACAGGCTTTTTCTTTGCCGTTACCGCCGTTTTCTTCGTTATGACTTTTTTTACAGCCACTTTTTCCTCCTTGTCATTATCCCTAACCTAAATACTAGGTCAAAAAGAACTTCAATCCTAAATCAACATTGTTAGTTTGATAGTCTGGAATGTTATTATCGCTTACAAAAGCATCCACATAACGGTATTCCAAATCGAGCTCTACGGTATGATTAAAGGCATAGGATACCCCACCCAACGCTTGCGCAGTAAAAGCCCCTTTCCAGGTAGAGTTATTGTTCACGCCTGATTGAGCCGATTGATAATCATAGTCGATCGCTGAACCACCTAGACCCACACCCGCAAAAACACCAAAACCAGTATCGCAACGTAGATTGAAGATAGCATTAGTCATTGCACTATAACTCGTTGTGTTCCCGTTTACATTGATAGCTGGGAAACCAGAAATATTTACTGTGTCGGCACCATTACGGGCTGCGTTTAATTCTTCTTCTATGCGAAACCATTTATAGTCATAACCGAAAGTAATACCGCCGTTATAACCCGTATTACTTTTCAGCGTAATGCCTTGGCCATAGTCTTGATCATTACTCCCATCGCTAGTAACCACCGAACCTGCGGGCGGTGCATTGTCTTCATCCCAACTAGCCGCTTGCGCTGTGCTCAAAACTATAATACCCATGGCCAGAAGAATACCAGTTTTCTTTAAAAATTTGTACATAATTTATTCCTTTTGTTACATTATTTAAAATTAAGCAAAGTCTAGTCAAGGCATAAAGCCAAAATTGCTGACGAAACAACATCATACAGGGTTTATAAGTGGCGGTAAAGCATAGGCCCTTAAAATAAAGAACCTTGTTCAACGACGCTATCGTCACAATAAAATCTCAACCCTATACCCAACAAACGAATAAGCCCCTAAGATGTAACCTTTCCAACATCACTCCACTGCCACCGGTTTATCCACGAGGCTAGGATTATCGCGTATTTCAATGGCGGCCTAAAAGCAGTCCATATCGATATGAATAATTTTTCGATTTAACATACTGATATGTTCGGCCTTTGCTCAATATTGTTTTAATTATGCTACTTATGAGAGGAAAAAGAAAGAAACCATTTCAATACATTAAAACATAGTATATAATTTCTTAAACATTTTGTTTCCGAAATAACAAGGACTAATTATATGACTACGGCTATCGTGTGGTTTCGGCAGGATTTAAGATTGGACGATAATCCCGCATTTTTTGAAGCCTGCGCCCGGTATGAGACTGTTGTTCCTCTTTATATTTTCGATGGAAAAAATAGCGTGTTGGGGAAAGCCCAAGCATGGTGGCTTCATCACAGTCTTAATGCCTTACAACAGTCCCTTTATAAGAAAATGGGCTTAAAACTCGTTTTACGCAAAGGCAATCCTTTGGAGATTATTTTAGAATTAATGCACTCAACCCCAATAAACGCTGTTTATTGGAATCGGTGCTACGAACCTCTAGCCATCGAGCGTGATAAAAAGATTAAAACAAAATTAAATCAATTTGGCATTGATGTACAAAGTTTTAATGCGAGCTTATTGAATGAACCCTGGGCTATCAACAACAAAAAGGGCGAATTTTTTAAAGTCTTTACACCTTATTGGAAGACCTGCAGACAAGCCCTTTCTCCCCAGCCAATACAAAAACGCATAGCTCGACCTGCTGGAATCGATGTGTTCAGCGATAAAATTGACGACTGGACGCTTTTGCCTACCCTAGATTGGGCTTCTCAATTTGCGAATTTTTGGACTCCCGGTGAGCAAGGAGCACAACAACAACTCACTCAATTTATAAAAAAAGAGCTTCATGGCTATAAAATAAATCGCGACTTTCCTGAAAAAGAAGCTACCTCTCGCCTATCACCCCATTTACATTTTGGGGAGATTAGCCCCTGGGCCATATTAAGGGCCGTTCAACCCGCTACGCTGGATCCAAACTGCAATTTTGCAGACGTTGAGCACTTTCTATCGGAACTAGGCTGGCGAGAGTTTTCTTATTATTTGCTTTACCATGTTCCTTCCCTGCCCCAGAAGAACTTTAAAAATGATTTTGACGCCTTTCCCTGGCACAATGACAAAGCATTATTAGCCTGCTGGCAAAAGGGGCTAACAGGCTACCCTATCATTGATGCTGGAATGAGAGAGCTATGGGCAACAGGATATATGCACAATAGAGTAAGAATGATTGTGGCTTCTTTTCTCACCAAAGGCCTATTCATTGATTGGCGATTGGGGGCAGATTGGTTTTTAGACACCTTAGTGGATGCTGATTTAGCCAATAACAGTAGCGCCTGGCAATGGGTTGCTGGCTGTGGTGCCGATGCCGCGCCTTATTTTCGCATTTTTAATCCGGTCCTCCAAAGCCAGAAATTTGATCCACACGGAACTTATATTCGTCACTGGGTTCCTGAGCTTATTTCCTTAAAAAATGATGCACTTCATGCGCCTTGGGAAGCGCCAGATTCAACAGCGATTTATACCCAAACAAATTATCCGAGACCTATAATTAATCACAGTGAAACTCGCACCAAAGCATTGCATTATTATAGTCAACTTAAGAACAGTAATTTGGGGAAATGATACGTTCAAACAACTCGATTGATTGGTTTTATGGCTTAGTGTCTATTATTTGTGCTTTGTTTAGAAAGCGCTCTTGTTTTCTACCTCAAAATGTGGTGCAATAGCCGCTCTTTTATGGTAGTTTGCCTATCCATCTACGACAATACGCCGCAAACCCCGCCAGACTCGGAAGAGAGCAACGGTAGTGGTTGAATTGTGCGCAGATTGTGGTGGGTGAACTGCCCTCATTAACAAAAACGGTGTAATTTTATGCCAAGTCATGTCTTAGCGCGTAAATGGCGTCCCCAATCCTTTATAGAAGTCATAGGCCAACCCGCTATTGTGCAAGCTTTAACGCATGCTTTACAAAGTGGCCGTTTGCATCATGCGTATTTATTCAGCGGCACTCGCGGTATAGGCAAGACTTCACTAGCTAGATTATTGGCAAAATGCTTGTCTTGTGTACAAGGGCCTACGATTACGCCTTGTGGTCACTGTAATCCTTGTTTAGCCATTGCGGAGGGTAATTATTTAGATCTATTAGAAATCGACGCCGCTTCCCGCACTAAGGTTGAAGATACACGTGAACTATTAGAAAGCGTGCAATACCCGCCTATTATGGGCCGCTATAAAATTATTCTAATAGACGAAGTGCATATGCTCTCCGGCCACAGTTTTAATGCCTTATTAAAAACGCTGGAAGAACCACCCAAGCATGTTATTTTTTTACTGGCCACAACCGAACCTGAAAAATTACCCAATACTGTATTATCGCGTTGCTTACATTTCACCTTAAAACCATTGAGCAATGATGCCTTAACGCAACATTTTAGCCATATTTTACAGCAAGAAAATATTGTATTTGAGCCTAATGCACTTGCTTTAATTGCCAAATCCGCTAGGGGCAGTGTGCGCGATGGCTTGAGTTTATTGGAACGTTGCATTGCTTTTTGCGATGATAACATCACGGTAGATAAAATCAGTGAATTATTAGGCCTAGCCGATAGTCACAGCGTACAACTACTCCTAGATGCCTTGCTGCAAAACGATGCCGTCAGCGGCTTAACTGTGATTCGTCAACTCGCCGAAAAAGGCGTTGATTTTAGCGAAGTACTAGAAGCCTTCATGACATTATTGCATCAATTGGCATTACAACAGGCCTTAGAAAAAAATAATTCCGCTGCGATGAGCGCTGAACGCATACAATTGTATTATCAAATCGCTTTAATGGGCCGGCGTGATTTGGCACTCGCCCCTGATCAGCAAATGGGCTTTGAAATGATATACATCCGTTTATTGGCGTTCCAACCTTGGCAGGATGATAGTGATATCTCCCCTACCGTAAAAAAAAAACTTTTGAACCCAGCGACCACTGCCCTATAGAATCAGTACCCATAGAATTTGCTGCTGTAGCTTGGGATGAGCTCTACCCTAAACTCAATTTAAGTGGCTTATGCGCATTGTTAGCAAACCACTGCGCGTTGTTGACAAGATTAGACAATCATTGGCATTTTGCTCTTAATCAAGAGCACAGCGCCTTACACGATAAACAGCAAGAAACTTTATTGGCTAACGCCCTAAGCCAGCATTTCAATACCAAGATAACCGTTTCCATTGAAATGGTAGCAGAGACTATTGCCACGCCCGAAAAAGCGGCCTTGGAAAAAGCGAGTACAGCTTTAAGCAACGCTCACGAGACCTTACAGCAAAACCCACGCTTTAGGCAGATTTTGGAACAGTTTCATGCTACAATAGTTCCTGGTTCAATAGTGAGCTTAGAACATACTCATAGCAGTTAATTTTTAGGCGAGGCGCCGAGCTCTCGAGCACCAGGAGTGACGTACTCTGTCATATACTAGGGCGAGATGGGCGTAGGCAACAAAGCCTAAGAAGCAAATGCGAAGAGTATATGACAATTAATAGGGGTTATAATAATGAGCGATAATTTATCAAAACTAATGCAACAAGCTAAAGATCTACAAGCCAACATGAAAAAAGCCCAAGATGAGCTTGCTGCCATGATATTGGTCGGCGCTGCTGGCGGCGATATGGTGCAAATTTCTTTAAACGGCTTACATTATTGCAAAAAAGTAGTGCTCAGTGCCACTGCGGTACCAGGCATGACAGCCGAAAATATCAAGTTATTGGAAGTAATGATCGCGGCTGCCATCAATGATGCTACGGCTAAAATTGAAAAACGTTCCCGCGAAAAATTATCTGCCTTGGCAGGTAATTTGGGATCGCTGCCTGAAGGATTCGGTGGTATGGGTGATAGCAATTAAGGAATAGTATGAGTTTTAGTCCACTCATAGACAAATTAATAGCACAGCTGCGCTTTTTACCCGGTGTAGGGCCAAAGTCGGCGCAGCGCATGGCTTTTCAATTATTAGCGCGCAATCGACCCGCCGGTAAACAATTAGCTGAAGCTTTGCTGGCAGCAATGAGCGAAGTTGGCCATTGTGATCTTTGTAGAACGTTTAGCGAAACCGCGCGCTGCCAATTGTGCGCCAACCCTAGGCGTGATCAACGTTTATTGTGTGTGGTTGAATCTCCTGCCGATCTATTGGCGATAGAGCAAACCGGTTTTCATGGTTTATATTTTGTATTAATGGGCCATCTGTCACCCTTAGATGGTATTGGTCCAGAGCAATTGGGATTAGGATTATTGAAACAACGCTTTCAAAGCGAAGACCTAGGTGAATTGATCATCGCTACCAATCCTACTGTAGAGGGCGAAGCTACGGCCCACTACATACACGAGTTAAGTCTTCCTTATCAGCTGCGCGTTACGCGCATTGCTCACGGCGTACCGCTAGGGGGCGAATTGGAATTCATCGACGGCGGCACATTGGCCCGAGCATTAGCCAGCCGTGAAATTTTAACCTAAATAAATCCTATACGCTTCTTACTACCTATATAATCTTGATTTAATGTGACCTATTAGAGTCAAGGAAAAACCGATCGATTGACAAAAGTACAAAATTAAACCATACTTATAGGGCCCAGATCTTTCAACAAACTTTCTGGGGCGGTTTTTAACTATTAGAAAAATAAGAGGGTTTTAATCATGAACAACATCAAAAAAGGCTTAATCATACTGAGCTTGGCTTCGGTTTGTGTCGTTGGGTTTGCAGCTACTAAATCAGTAGCGCAATCATCAGCACAACCATCAGCACAACAACCATCATCAGCACAACAATCAGCACAACAATCAGCACCATCAAACACGTCACAAAAACCACCAGCACCAGCAGCACCAAAGAAATAGCTAGATGGTTCGGCCTTAACCACACTGGCCCTGAAATGGGCCAGTGCCTTAAATGAATGCTAGTCGCGTTGCTTACCTACGTGTGTAGTATCAAAATACTCGGCTAGTTTTTTACGCAAGGTACCACGGCTGATACCCAAGACGCGTGCGGCTTTAGATTGATTGCCGCGTACATAACGCATAATGCTTTCAATCATTGGCTTTTCAATTTCTGCCATTAATTTTTGGTACAAATTATCGGGTTGTTGATTCCCCAACAAGGCAAAGTAGCGATCTAACACCTCATTCACTTGATGGCCTAAACCATGGGCTTGATTTTGGCTTTTCTGTTGAATCGATGCAATTTCTTCCGTGCTCATCATAAGAGTTTGGCTCCTATACAATCTAGTTCATACTTCCCTACTTCGATACG
>JBIPMB010000087.1:0-8643 GCA_044369355.1 Gammaproteobacteria bacterium
AGATGGCCGCTTGTGGCTAAATGATTATCTACCCATACTGGAACAACAATTGGCTAAACAAGCCTATATTGCCGGTAATAACCTAACCATTGCGGATTTTTCACTGCTAGCCGCGCTGGATGCCGCTGAATTAATTAACATTAATTTAACTCCTTACCCCTATTTAAAAGCTTGGCGACAAAACCTCATGGCTGAATCCTTTTACCAGGACTGCCATAGTAACTATACAGCCGCTTTTAAAGCCGCTGTAGGCACAGCGCTGGATGAGGCTACCAATTTGACAGCCTAGCTCAAATTGGTTACAATAGGCCTATATTTGACCAATTATAGGCCTTATTCTATGAAAAAATACATGTGTCTATTGTGCGGCTGGACTTATGATGAAGCTTTAGGCTGGCCTGATGAAGGCATTGCTCCAGGTACCCGTTGGGAGGATATTCCGCTCAATTGGTGCTGCCCTGACTGTGGCGCTACCAAGATGGAATTTGAAATGGTGGAAGTGGGTGTTAGTGCTGGTTAATGTGCGTCACCCTTTCCCGTTCGACAATTCTTCTACTACCATATCTCGCATGTCTTCTAGCAATTTGACTTCATTTGGATCAAATATTCTAGGCCTTATATCTGCAATACACAAAGTCCCTACGCAATAGCCATTTTTTAAAATCAGCGGTGCCCCTGCATAAAAACGTACGTGTGGTTCCGCTGCGACTAAAGGATTATCGGCAAAACGATCATCTAACGTTGTGTCATTAATAATTAAGGTTTTATTCTCATACACCGCATGCGCACAAAAGGATAGGTCTCTAGGCGTTTGTTTAATCTGTATGCCCTGAGTCGATTTAAACCATTGCCTATCTGCATCAATGAATGAAATCATCGCTGCGGGCACATGGAATAAAGCGGTCGCTAAACGCGTGATTCTATCAAAACGTTCTTCTTGTTCGGTATCTAAAATATTTAAATGGCGCAATGCGGACAGACGATCTTTTTCATTTTCTGGAAACGGCGCCGGTTGCCACCTACAAGATATTCTCAATAACCATGACAATATTTTAGTTTGCACATAGGCCGGACTGAGTGGCATCACTAACTGCTCACTAATGCCTTCATGTGATTTCAACATGCTTTCTCTATGAACACTAACTACCATGATGGGCGTAATATCCACTTCCGCACCCAAGATTTTATGTAAAGTCTTTACAATCTCTGCTGCATCTTGTTGCGGTGGATTATGCTCTATCACCAATAAGGCAGTTTTTTTGCTTTTGATTTCTTTTTCTGTCGCTGCTATATCGTTAACAATAATCACTGGAAGATTGTTTGCATGAGCGCCTTGAACAAATAACTCTGCAATATTGGGATCTAAGATATAAACCAACATAGGCTGCTTGTGCGCTGCAGAAATATCATCCATGCTAATAGCAGATGGATTTTCTTTGTTTTGAGTCGCAGAAACTTTCCCAGGACTGCCCTCTAGCTGAATGGTTTGTCCTTCCATCGCTGCAAAAATCTCTACTCCGGGCATGCTGGAAGCAAAGCGTTTTTTTATACTGCGCAAATGCGTTTTTATTTCGTCATCTGATCGCGCTGGCTCATGATGTGTCAATGCGACTTTTTTAACGCACGCAGACTGAGCCACTTTACAGACATATTCTGCTGTACTGTGGCCCCAACCTATTTTCTTAGAATATTCTTCTTCCGTATACTGTGAATCATGAATTAACAAATCTGCACCTTTAACAAATTCAGCGTGTTCCCTGTCTTGTCCAGTTAAAGGCGTATGACCGTAAGCCGCTTCAGCAACATAAGGTTCGTGGTCGCAATAATATACCACAGAACAACCATCTGCTTCTAAACGAAAACCACACGTTAAAGTAGTATGATTTAAATAACGTACGCTGACCTTTATGTCTTCTAGATAAAATACACCTTCTAGCAAATCATGGTAACGTATAACTGCATTGAAATAGCCCAGACCCACTGGGAAATAAGAATATTGCATTTGACCCGATAGCGTATCTTTGATCGAACAACTCAATCCTTTTGGACCATACACATCCCATTCATAACCGGGCGTGAAAAAAGGTAAAAAGAAAGGCAGACCTTGAATATGATCCCAATGCGTATGACTCAATAAAACATAAGCATGCATTGGCGTTTTTTGAGTAGATAGCAGTTGCTGGCCTAAGGCTCTAAGACCCGTACCGCAATCGATGATCACTGTGGTTCCGGCAGCACTACGCACTTCTACACAAGAAGTATTGCCGCCATAACGAATTGTGCTATTTCCGGGCACCGGAATAGAGCCTCGAGTACCCCAAAATTTGACTTGCATCATATTCCCCCTATTATATAGGGTATAGAATACAATCGCCTTTTTGTCGAGTTTAAATTTTGTTCATTTTGCAGGCTAAAATAAAACTCTTTTAACTCAGTGAGTTAGATCGCTTTCATCTACTACGCTCAGCTCATCACCACCCACATCCGCAATAGACTGCACGGCAATTAAATGTTCGTTTTCTTCAAGGCGAATTAAAATAACCCCTTGGGCATTACGGCCTACTTGTGAGATTTCATCAGTACTAGTGCGCACTAAAGTGGCTTGATCGGAAATCAACATAACTTCATCACCCGGAAATACCTGAGACGCGCCAACGACTTTGCCATTGCGTTCATTGACGATAATGGAAATAACACCCATGCCATGACGGCCTGTGGCTCTATATTCTTCCAATGGCGTACGTTTACCATAACCGCCTTCGGTTGCCGTTAAAATAGCACCACCCTCTTTTAAGCTCAACAGAGCAATAACTTTGGCATTTTCTTTTAACCGTATGCCCATAACACCACGCGCATTACGGCCCATCAACCGCACTTCATCGCTGTTAAAACGAATGGCTTTGCCGTCGTCGGAAAACAGCATCACTTCTTGATTCGTATTGACCAATTCTGCATTCACTAAGCTATCGCCTTCTACTAGATCTAAGGCGATAATGCCACTGCTGCGGGGACGTGCAAATTGCTCTACGTGGATTTTTTTAATTAAACCATCGCGTGTTGCCATAATCACCGCGACATCGGCCGCAAAGTCTTTTACCGGTAAAATGGCTTGAATACGCTCGCCGTTTTCTAAAGGCAATAGATTGACTATAGGTTTACCTCTGGCCATACGCTCTGCTGCGGGCAATTGATAGGTCTTCAACCAATACACTTTGCCACGACTGGAAAAACATAATAAGGTGTCGTGCGTATTGGCAATGAGTAATTTTTCTATATAATCTTCTTCTTTCATCTTGGTCGCCGCTTTACCGCGCCCACCACGTCGTTGCAATCGATAGTTATCCAGAGATTGCACTTTGACATAGCCTTCATGCGATAGAGTCACGGCTACATCTTCTTCAGTGATTAAATCTTCTATCGTAATGTCTTCTTGAGCACCGATGATTTCCGTGCGTCTGACATCTGCAAAATCGGCTCTAGCAGCCAGTAGTTCTTCTTTGATCACTTGTTTTAAACGCTCCGGTGACGATAATATATCCATTAAGTCTATGATCACTTTCACCAATTCTTGATAATCATCATGAATTTTGGTTTGCTCTAGACCTGTTAAACGTTGTAATCTTAAATCTAAAATCGCTTGCACTTGTGTAGGTGTGAGTTGATAGCTATCATTATGCAAACCTTCGTGTGGCGCACAATCTTCAGGCCTAGTTACATTGACATCGCTGGCTAGCAACAATGCCTTCACCCAACCCGGTTCCCAAGTGCGTGCCAATAAGGCTTCTTTGGCTTCTTGCCCTGTTTTAGAGGCTTTAATAAGCGCTATCATTTCTTCGATGTTAGCCAAGGCTACACCTAGGCCTTCCAAAATATGCGCTCTGTCTTTGGCTTTACGCAATTCAAATATGATGCGCCTAGTTACGACTTCACGTCTGTGTTTAATAAAAGCTTCTAAGATTTCTTTTAAATTTAAAGTTCTAGGTCGTTCATCGTGCAAAGCCACCATGTTGATACCAAAAACGCTTTGCATCGCCGTTTGCGTGTACAATTGGTTTAACAGAATTTCGTTCATCTCGCCACGTCTTAATTCTATCACCACGCGCATACCGTCTTTATCCGATTCATCGCGCAAGGCAGTAATGCCTTCTATTTTCTTTTCACGTACTAGGTCGGCAATTTTTTCGATTAATTTTGCTTTATTCACTTGATAAGGCAATTCAGTGATGATAATACTTTCTTTAGTAGAGCGTTCGTCGGTTTCGATGTGTGTCTTAGCGCGCACGTAAATGCGTCCACGGCCGGTACGATAAGCGGCTACTATACCCGCACGACCATTGATGATACCCGCAGTAGGAAAATCAGGGCCGGGAATAAAGGTCATGAGATCGTCTATGCTTAAATCGGGATTTAATAATAACGCCACGGTAGCATCGATCACTTCGCCTAAATTATGTGGCGGAATATTGGTGGCCATACCCACGGCTATACCGGAAGTACCATTCACCAACAAGTGTGGCACACGTGTAGGCATAACGGCGGGGATTCTTTCGCTGCCATCGTAGTTATCTACAAAGTCCACTGTTTCTTTGTCTAAATCGGCTAATAAGCTGTGGGCAAAGCGCGACATACGCACTTCGGTATAACGCATGGCTGCAGCGGCATCGCCATCGACCGAGCCAAAGTTACCCTGGCCATCAACCAACAGATAACGCATAGAAAAGGGTTGTGCCATACGTACGATAGTATCGTACACAGCAGTATCACTATGAGGATGGTATTTACCGATGACGTCACCGACGATACGCGCGGATTTTTTATATGGCTTGTTCCAATCGTTCCCCAGCTCATGCATAGCAAATAAGGTGCGTCTGTGCACGGGTTTTAGCCCATCACGCACATCCGGCAAGGCGCGGCCTACGATGACGCTCATCGCATAATCTAGGTAAGAACGCTTTAATTCTTGCTCAATGGTAATGGGTAGAATTTCTTTACTTAACTCGCTCATACACCGCTCTTCGTTATACATTACAGTTGATTATTTTAACACGAAATGGGCTTAACGGCTAGCTTATGGGCCGCATTCCGCATTGGCCGGGTTTGTGCTACGCTTAGATCTGGCCCCTAATGGCTCGTTTTAAAGGGGTATACAGCAGTCTTTTTTAATGAATATTTGATCGAATTTTGTACCATTCTTAAGGTTGATACTGTGGCCACAAAGGTGAATCAGGACTTTGACTACTAGGCAATTCCTGTAATTCCAAGTGCTTTTTCTTACTTATATTACTCATAGCAGGAAGAGGCAAACTAAGTGGGCTAGGTGGATTAGGTGAGTTGCTAGAAAAAAATGTTTCCCCAGAACTAAAGCTTCCCGCTAGCTTTGCATCCGAATTATCCTCCAGTATCTTTTTGACTAGATTTGCAATTTTTTCCCGACTTATACGCTCTATATCAGCTAAAGAAAGTTCAAACTCTGCACAAATATCTTCTTTAGTTGGTTCATCGAAGTTACCCAGAATAAATATAATCGCCAAAAACTCGTTCTGCTGCTCGGAATTCGTTGGCAACCACAGTGCAGGACCGAGAATTTCGTAGTCTACTCTGTTGGCACCTAGTCCCAAATGTGCCAAAAAATCCCATATCTTTACTTTTTTCTCTTTAAAAATAGCTCTATGCCACAGAGCAATAATACTTATGCACCCCTGTGACATACGATAGAAATCTATCTGTTCTAAAACCTGATTATCGTCGTCAGTATATTGAGCGCGTAAAGTACATTCTTGGTCATTTTCATCGTATCCCAGTGCAATATACTTTTTCGTCCACGCCATATTTATATCCTTAAGTTATTTCAATATGAAATTATATCCTATCTTCTTCATCGCTTAAAAGCAATCCCACGGCAACACCCACTCGTTTTCAGTAACCACATATTTATTTTCGGCCGGTGCTAGAATCAAACCTTTTTTTATGTTCAAATGTGAATAGAGTTTACGAAAGGTACGAATATTTCTTGCATCCGCAGACGTGGCTTTGCTTGTGGCTTAATCTCAATGGGATAAATTTTACCATCGCGTTCCAGTATCAAATCCACTTCGGCACCGCTGTACAACCGCCAATGATAAAATTGTGGCGGTGTGGTGATTAGATTAGCTTGTTTACGGAATTAAAATTTACACATAGTTTGAGTTTCAAAGCAAGGATATTGTATTTCAGAGGATGTCGGCTGGGTGATTGTGAACCACCCAGCAGATCTAAAGTGCGGGGATTATTTAATCTTATCTTCTTTAAACCAAACGTGCTTACGCAGCTTTTTGCTGTACTTTTTAAAGCGCATTTTTTCAGGGGTATTTTTCTTGTTTTTGGTGGTGGTGTAGTACTCGCCGGTACCCTCTTCACACACTAGTTTAATTTTATCACGCATAATATTAGTCCTAATTTACTCGGTACAATTGTATATTTTGTTTACACTTTTTCGCCGCGTGCACGCAGCCTTTCTAAAACAACGTCAATACCCAGCTTGTCGATTAAACGCAAGCCTTGGTTGCTCAATCTGAGCTTAATAAAGCGTCCCAAAGAGGGTGCCCATAAGCGACGGGATTGTAAATTAACTTGAAAACGGCGGCGAGTCCTATTATTTGCGTGAGAAACATTGTTTCCACTCATCGGCCCGCGGCCAGTAACTTGGCATACTCTGGACATTTTTAGTACATCCTCAATTGGTTAAGGGATAAATCGTCATAAGGGTGGCATTTATAGCAAAGTTTTAGGGTAAATGCAAGGGGGGCAATTTGCGGAAAAATTGAATAGCCTTGATAAAAACGCTATACTATCCGTGGTCATAATTGGAGAAATATGCATGGCCACTCTAAACTTTAATACTACAAACGCTACTTTTCGTCAGTTACTGGGTAATGGCCTCCGTTATCGTGTACCGCCTTTTCAACGTGACTATTCGTGGACAGAAGATGAATGGGACGATCTGTGGCAAGACTTGCAAGATTTAAGCCAAAGCGATGGTGAATCCGCTCATTATATGGGCTATCTAGTGCTACAATCATCTGACAACAAACAATTCGACATCATCGATGGCCAACAGCGTATTACGACTATCAGCATATTAATCTTAGCAGCTTTAGCCTATTTACAAGATTTAATTGCGGCTGGATTAGATGCCGAAGATAATACCAAGCGTAAACAGCAGCTACAGAGCAGTTATATAGGGTACCTAGATCCGGTTACTCTAGTAGCGCGGCCTAAATTAGAATTGAATCGCCATAATAATCGCTTTTATCAAACGTATTTAGTTCCACTGGAAAGACTGCCGCAAAGAGGACTTAATGCCTCCGAGCACCAATTACGAAAAACCTTTAACTGGTTTAAAGAACGTATTAAGTCCTTCTGTGGTGCGACAGAAAATAGCGGCAAAAATTTAGCGACTTTCCTAGAAGAATTGGTAGATAAATTATTTTTTACCGTAATCACGGTAACCGATGAGCTCAATGCTTTTAAAGTGTTTGAAACATTGAACGCCAGAGGCGTACGCTTATCGGCAACAGATCTATTGAAAAACTACTTATTCTCGGTCATTGATACACAAAATACCCATGAAACACAATTTAAAACATTGGAAGATTACTGGGAACATATTGTGGGTATGCTGGGCAGTGAAAGTTTCCCGGAGTTCCTGCGAATATTCTGGAATAGCCGTAATAAACTGGTACGAAAATCTGACTTATTTAAGACGATACGTAAACAAATCACTACTTCCGCCGATGCTTTTGCGTTACTACGCAATTTAAATCAATCGGCAGCCATTTATGCTGCTCTGCGCGACCCTCAAGATAATTTATGGAATAAAGATGAAAAACACGCGTTGCAACAATTATTGATGTTTAGTGTTCGCCAACCGCTGGCTATGTTAATGGCTTGTTATGAAAGGTTCTATGAAAACGAACGAGCTACTTTTACTAAAATAATAAAGGCGATCGTTGCTATATCTTTTCGTTACAATGTGATCTGTAACTTACCTACGCATGAACAAGAGCGACTATACAATGAAATTGCGCGCACTGTATATGCTGAAAGTCAAACAAGTTATGCAGATGTGATTCGTTTATTACAAACTATATATCCCCGTGACAACGAATTTAAAGCTTCATTTGCCGAGAAAGAACTGCGTACCACCAATAGTCGCAACAAAAAGGTAGTGCGTTATATCCTATTTGAAATTGAACGTCAAAAATATGGTCATGATTTCGACTTTGAGAGTGCCACTTACGATCTGGAGCATATCCTGCCGGAACATCCTTCCACGGCTTGGTCAAACATAGAAGAACCCAAGCAAGAAGCTTTGATATATACCCATCGCCAATGAAGATGCGAGAACGATGCACTATCTCTTATTGAGAGCTCAGAATACTGGCCCAAAGCCATCGTTGCCGTTGTGTCAAACACGCCGTCAATACATCCTTGTAGGCTCGGTCGCGACGTCCTGTCGCTCACGGTTTGCCACAACGGCAACGATGGCTTTGGGCCTAAGTCCCGCTCTCTTTGTCTAAAAAAGAAGAAAACTTTATTTTATGTAAGAGCAAAAAATTCTGATAAATCTATTGCAAAGCTCAAATAGATGTGATCAAATAAGGT
>JBIPMB010000336.1:0-7955 GCA_044369355.1 Gammaproteobacteria bacterium
ACCGGCTTGATTGGAAAAAATTAGGCTTCGATAACCAGGTCCCACATGAATTCGCTCGTTTGCAATTTTCACTGAAAAATGTTCACCCACACTTTTTTCAAAGGACAGTTCGGGCAAAATCACCAACGCCCCACCATTTGATGTGTATAAGGGTTTATGAAAAAAAGGAATTACACCTGTAGAATCTAAATTTCGAGTTATAAAATTTGGAAGTTGCATGTGTGCAAGCACCACATTCCATTTGAATTGATTACTCTTTCTAATTACCAATCCTTCAGTATTTGCAGTACCAAGGAAACCCATTTTCTGCGAATTGAATTGGTTACCTTTTTCAAGCGCCACAGACAATGCGCCTCCCCAATCAACATGCGTTGAATCTTGAGCGGAAGTAGTAAGAATTAGACTAAGGAATAAAAAAGTATGTAAAAACTTCACGTGGGAAAGATACTTCAGCTTTCAAAAAGGGAAATGTTAATTCCTTCTTTTTTTTCATGAAAATAAAATCTTGAATTCCGTTTACTTTGCTTCATGTCAAATCAGATGATCAATTTAGAAGAAGAGAACAAAGAAATTGTTCGCAGATACAGAGCACTGCTGCGTGTATGTCACAGATCAAAAACAAGAGCAGACAAAATGCGGATACGCAAGGCATTTGATATTGCCCTTGATGCACATAAAGACATGCGCCGAAAAAGCGGTGAACCTTATATATATCACCCTTTAGCCGTTGCAAAAATTGCTGCAGAGGAATTGGGCCTAGACACACTAAGTATTGTGTGCGCATTACTTCATGATACCGTTGAAGATACATACATTACACTTGAAGACATTGAAAGACAATTTGGAAAGAAGGAAAGAACCATAATAGATGGATTAACAAAAATTTCTGGAGTAAGCGACATTTCAAGCAGCGACCAAGCAGAGAACTTCAGGAAAATGCTTCTTACGTTGAGTGATGATGTACGTGTTATATTGATTAAGCTCGCCGATCGCTTGCATAACATGCGCACGCTCGACCACAGGCGCCGAGACAAACAATTAAAAATTGCGAGCGAAACCCAATTCATGTATGCGCCTCTTGCGCACCGACTGGGACTATTCAACATTAAAACTGAACTTGAAGATTTAAGTTTAAAATTCAAAGATGAAGAGGCGTACAATGACATTGTGAATCGTCTTCAAAAAACACAAGCCGTTAGAACTCGATTTATTAATCAATTCACATTACCCATTCGAAGAGCTTTAGACGCTCAGGGTTTGGTTTATGAAATCAAAAGCAGAACGAAAAGTATTTTTAGCATTTGGAATAAGATTCATCAAAAGGGAGTGCCTTTCGAAGAAATATATGATCTCTTTGCGATTCGAATCATTTTAAACACATCTTCCGACACGGAAAAATCTGATTGTTGGAAGGTTTACTCTACTGTAACCGATTTCTATCAACCTAGTCCAGAGCGATTAAGAGATTGGATCAGTATTCCGAAAAGCAGTGGATACGAAGCATTGCATACTACAGTCATGTCTCCTACAGGCAAATGGGTTGAAGTTCAAATACGATCTGTGAGAATGGATGACCTTGCTGAAAAAGGGTATGCTGCCCACTGGAAGTACAAAGATGCTGTTGAGAGCCCTGAAAGTAAATTAGACAATTGGCTTTCTCAAATTCGCGAAGTATTGGAGGCTCCCAGTGACAATGCCATTGAATTCATTGACAATTTCAAACTTTCACTTTTTAGTGAGGAAATTTATGTTTTCACGCCAAGCGGCGATTTGAAAACACTTCCCGTTAATTCAACTGCACTTGATTTCGCGTTTCATATTCACTCCCAAATTGGTCATCAATGTATTGGTGCAAAAGTGAATCACAAATTGGTACCATTCAGTTATAAGCTCAGAAGCGGAGATCAAGTAGAGATCTTGACTTCCAAGAAACAGCATCCAAAAGAGGATTGGCTCAATATTGCGATTACTGCATCGGCCCGACAAAAAATCAAAAACTCCCTAAAAGAAGAAACAAAGCAAATTGGTGAAGAAGGAAAGGAAATTCTAAAACGGAAATTCAACAGTCTAAAAATTGAATGGCAAAGCAAGAATATTGATGAGTTCGTTCGTGCTTATGAATGCAATTCCACTTTGGATTTTTATGTGCGTTTGGCAAAAGGAAAAATAGAACTTAAAAAACTTAAAGCACATCATATTGAAGGCGGTCGAATCAAATTCGATAAATCCAAAAATCAAGTACAACAGGAGGCAAAATTGGTCACACCTTCTAATTCTACGAAAGGTGAAACTGTTTTAATTGGTGACGAAAAACATGATTTGGAATATACCCTTGCAGCATGCTGCAACCCTATTCCAGGTGATGAAGTATTTGGATTTATTACAGTGTCGGAAGGAATTAAAATTCATAGAAGTTCATGCCCTAATGCTCATGAGTTATTAAGCAAATATGCATACCGCGTTATTAAGGCTAAATGGAGTAGCAATGAACTTGTGCAATTCGAAGTTGGGTTAAAGTTTTCAGGCACTGATGATGTTGGTTTGGTGCAAAAAATAACCAATATCATTTCAACTGATATGAATGTGAACATGCGAGCAATATCATTTGAAGCACGAGATGGAATATTCGATGGGAAGGTTGTGGTTTTGGTTCATGATACCGAACACCTTGGCACCCTCATAGATAATCTAAAGAGTGTTGATGGTGTGTTAACCGTAGACCGCATTGTAAGTGAATTCGAATGATATCATTTGATTTCCTTCTTACATTTGGTTTGTGAACCACAAATCGGAAAATATAGAATTACAATTTAGTCGTTCAAAAAAGCAGTTAGCTGTTTTAATTGATCCCGACAAGTGGAATATTCAGGACACTGCCAATCAAATTAAACTATTCGAGGCCTCCGGTGTAGACTATTTGTTCATTGGCGGCAGTTTGAATGTAACGAATGATTTCAATGCCCGGGTGCTCGCAATTAAAAATCAGACAAGGCTCCCGCTTATTCTTTTCCCCGGACACCCCACTCAATTAACTAAGCATGTAGATGCTACGCTTTTCCTTTCACTCATTTCAGGTCGTAATCCAGAATACCTCATCGGTCATCATGTGGTTTCAGCGCCGTATTTGAATGCTTGGAAACAGGAAGTAATACCAACAGGATACCTTCTGGTTGAATCCACACAAACAACAACTGCGGTGTACATTAGTCAAACATTACCTGTACCATTTAACAAGCCTGATGTAGCCGCGGCAACTGCTCTTGCAGGAAAATATCTTGGAATGCGCGCCATGTTTCTAGATACCGGAAGCGGTGCGAAAGAGACGGTTTCCAATGAAATGGTTTTAGCAGTTAAGAGAGCAACTGAATTACCACTTATTGTTGGTGGTGGAATTCGAACTGATCAAGATGCCCAGCGCTTATGGAAAGCAGGGGCCGACATTGTAGTTCTTGGAACTGCAATAGAAGAAAATCCAACTCTACTATTTGATATTCAAAAACCCAATCAACATGATACGCAGACCCTTTAATTTAAATAAATGGATTGAAGAGAATCAAGCCTTGCTTCAACCACCTGTAGGTAATAAAAATCTTTATGTTGAATCAGGAGATTATATCATTATGATTGTTGGTGGACCAAATGCACGAAAAGACTACCATTACAATGAAACTGAGGAATGGTTCTTTCAAATAAAAGGAGATATTGTAGTGGGTATACAAGAAGATGGAAAGGCCGTTGACATTCATGTTCGCGAAGGAGAGATGTTTTTACTTCCTGCGAAAACTCCGCATCAGCCCAGAAGAGGAGAAAATACAGTTGGACTCGTCATTGAAGTTAAACGTGCAGATAGAGAAATGAAAGACGGATTGTTATGGTACTGTGAATCCTGCAACACCAAACTTCACGAATCTTATTTTGTTTTGGAAAACATTGAAAAAGATTTCTTTCCACGTTTCAAAGAGTTTTACAATTCTGAAGAATTGCGAACATGCAAATCTTGTGGAACACGAATGGAGACAGACCCTCGTTTTTGCTAATTACCTCCGTTTAATCCAAAGCTCTGGATTTTGAGGTGTTCCAATACCTGTCTCATTGATACGCCACAACTCAAAATGCAAAAGGTATCCTTCGCCGCTGTCCATAACTGTTCCCAACGACTGTCCACTGGAAACTTGAGAACCGACGCTTACGTTTGCAGCAGTTAAACCACTATATACCGTTTTATAAGTGCCATGTGTTACAATTACGTTGTAACCGGCACCAGGGATATTAAAAACGCTAGTGACCTTTCCAGAAAAAACACTTTTCACTTCAGCGTTTGCAGAGGTAAGAAAGTCCACTCCATTATTATTTACTTCTAAACCTTTGATGCTTCCATGTGCATGTCTTCCGAATTTAGATTGAATTGCACCAGCAGAAACTGGCCATGGAAGCGCGCCTTTGTTCTTCTCGAAACTCTGGTTTGCCGCTATGGTTTCTGGCGCTCTCTCTATTTTCAAGGTTTCGTTTTCAACCGATGCCTTCGGCGGTTCCGGGTTCGAAATGGTTTTATTTCCATCTGTTTTACCACCCGAAGTTGAATTAGCCAATTCTTGTTTTCGTTTCTCTTCGGCTTTTCGCTTTTCTTCTGCTATTCGGTTCAATTCTGCCTTTCGAATTTGTTCTTGCTTCTTTCGCTCTGCCTCAGCCTCGGCTTTGATGATCTCTTGAATCTTCGCCTTCAATTGTTGTCTCTCCCTTTCTTGTTTCTTTTGAACCTCACGTAATTTGCCTTCTTCAGCAACCAGTGATTTCAACTTCCTTTCTTGCTCTGCCTTTGAAAGAGCAATTTCAGTTTTTTCCGCGGCTTCAGATTGTCCTAAACTAATTTTTTCTGATTTTTGAAATTCTAAGAGCCCCTGAATATTTTGTATTTCAGTTGATGCAGAATAAATTTCATTCAGTTGAAATTTACGTTGTTCTGTATACTGTCTCAAAAAATCAACCCGACGAATAGCTTGATAAAAATCTTTAGAGGATAAAATAAATGCCAACTTAGAATAAGAGCCTCTGTGCTTGTAACCGTTATAAATCATTTCAGCATATTCTTTCTTGATTAACTCCACTTTCTCATTCAATTCTTGAATTTGCTTTTCATTTTGAACCATGTTTTCACCAATTCTTCCTGCATCAACCTGATACTCTCGAATTAATTGTTCCCTTAAAGCAATTTCATCATTAATGAGCGAAATCTCATTGGTAACGCTTCGCTGCTGGCCTTGATACTCTGTAATTAATTTCTTCGTTTTAGCAATTTCCTTCGAAATCTCTTCTTTTCGACTCGCCAATTTATCTTTACTAATTTGAGCCCATCCCGAATGAAACATTCCACCGCAAATAACGGCTGAGGTCAGTAAAAGAAACCATATCAATTTGGTCCTACTCATATTCTTTTTTGAACAAATTTTTCCTAGTTAATTCAGGGTCGATATAAAAATCAAAACTGTATTTATTCTCCGTATTTAAACGCAAAATCTCAAAATTGAATTGTGTTTTATCTTTCGTTGATTTGATTGAAATCTTCTTGGGGTAATGTGATTCATGATCTTCATGGAAGTCTTTGTACTCAACAATAACAGAAGACAGTGTGCGAAGATCGGTAAACTCACATTTCTTAACCTTGTAATACATTGGGTCAATCCAAAAACGAGAAGATATCCAATCATTATCTTCAAGTCTACGAGAAGATTTTTTATCAGAAACTTCCAATGTATCGAACAATGCATCAGCATCATCAATTTCCTTGGGCAATCCTGTAGCTCGACGAACTCGTCTAGTTAATTTGGTACTTAAAACATAGTCACCCCCTTCAATTGTACTTTTCAACTTCCCTTCATCTCTAGTTAATCCTATTGGATTGCCAATGAACAGATACTGTAAGGTTTTAAGATCAAGTTCTAGCTTTAAAAGATTATATAAACTTTCATTACTATCCTTAAAAAACCATTTATCTCCTGGAATTTCAGAAACTACTTGAACAGAATCTTTGTCTATCAACACTCTAAGCATTTCAATTCCCAATGCCGGTGATATGGATATGCTCATTGCGCTGTCTTCTCGCATGCGGACCGTTGCTTTGAAGTTTTGTTCTTCATTTTCGCTAAGGACCAAATTCGCATCTAACTTCATTCCGAGCCAATCAAAGTCCAAGTTCGATTTTTCCACATGACGAATAAGAAATCCCGCTGATCGTTCTTTCAACTCCTGTTCAGTTGACTGAACAAAATCCTTGTTGGGTTTACATGCAAAAAGCATTAGACTTAAACCCAAAAGACTAATCGATATATTTCTTGTTTTCAATTTTTTGAATTAACGTAGTTGAATTCGATCCCAATTGCACTGCAATTTGCCATAATTTCAATGCTTCTTCCATTTTGTTTTGAAAAAATAAGCAGTCGCCCAAATGCTCCGCTGTTTCAGCATCTTCAGGAATAAGTTCAAACGCGCGTCTCAATGATTTCTCTGCTTCATCATAGCGCTTCAGTCTAAATAATACATAACCGTATGTGTCTAAATATATCCCCGAATTTGGAACTAAATCTATTGCAACCTGAATGTAAGATAGGGCCTGTGACAAAGAAACATTTTTTCGAGCCATGTAATAAGCGTAATTATTTAATGCTGTAACATTCTCTGGATTTTGAATTAAAGCCGCATCAAATGAAACTTGAGCTTCAGACCAAATATTTTGCTTGTAGTAGACGCTTCCCAATACGCATTGGATATCTGAGAGTAGCTTTGAGTCATCTATAACTAAATCTCTCCCTGTGAGCAATGACTCTTGAGCTGCTTGGTAATTTTTTAACTTATATTTCGCTAAGCCATTGTAATAATATATCTCTGGATTGAGTGGATACATTTCTATGGCTTCAGAAGAAATTCGGTCACATTTGTTCCAATTTCTTTCGGCCTTTGCATGATTCAAGATTTCCAAAATAACCTCTGGATCTGAATGATCCAATTCATAAATCTTGTCCAATACACGAATATGTTCTTGTTCTGAATTCATTTGATTATAGGTCATGGCCAACATCTTGAGCACATTTGAATTGGAAGAGTATGCCGTCTCAATTATTACCGATATCTCTTTGAAATACTTGCATGTTGTTACATCAGTTACACAAAGCTCATTATATGAGTCGTGGATTTCTTGAATTTCGCTCTCACTCAGATCTCCAGAAGAAATGGCCTCTTTCAATAGCATGTAACTTTCTTCTTTCTTTCCTTGTTGAGAAAGTAGTTCACTTCGAATAAGTTTTACACTAGGTTCATCTGGAAATCTCGTATATACCTCATTCAACCAATAAGTCAATTGATTCTCATCTTGACCTTTTCTAATGATTTCTAATCCAGAAATATAAAAATCCAATTCCGGTTTATTGGTTTTTTCAAATGCTATCAAATTCTGAGAAGCTTCCTTGTAATTTCCAACGGCTGATAGAAATTCAACCTTATATTGAACTAGAGTTACAGATAGGGCTTTTGATTTTTCCAATTCTTTAATCAAATCCAGGCCTTCTTTGGGAAATGCCGAAAACCAATTTATGTACATCTCCGCAGCATGAATTTTGTTTTCCGAATAATTGATAGCATTCGAAAAATGAGTAAGTGCATCCATCTCATTTCCCATGGACCAAGAAATCTCGCCCGCTAGAGCATGATACCATCGGTTCCTTCCATCAAATTTCAATGCAATTTGTATGTGACGCAATGCCTCTTGAGTTGATCTGAAAGAACTAAAATCATTTAAATTTTGTTCCAAAATGAGCTTTGCAATTTCATAATGCACAACAGGATCATTTCCATAGTTCAGTGCCTTTTCAAAAGATATAATGGCTTCTTGTTTCAGACCCGCCGCTTTTTCTTTTTGTGCTTGATAAAAGTGCTGATCAAACTCTTTCTTTTTAAGTGTGGTC
>JBIPMB010000015.1:0-22512 GCA_044369355.1 Gammaproteobacteria bacterium
ATTTGTGCGCGGTTAGCGAAAGGCGGTTTTTGATCCGCCCCCTACATCCAATCTAAGCTATACGATGGCATCGTATAGAAACAAGCAAAATTACACGATGCCATTTATAAATTCCTAGCTTCCCTCAACCATTACCTCTTGCGCCAAACCCCTAAAAGCCAGTATACTATGCCGTCTCTTACTATGTGAGAGGTCTTTATAGACCATAACGAGAGCAGAATGCAGCAGCAAACAAAGAGCATACGTGCTTTATGCCTCCTTTTTGGGGCGTTATTGGTCATTTTTTGTGGCTTCTACGTTTTTATGGGCCCTAAAGCAGCCTGGTCGGCCCTAGCGGGTAGTGGAGCCAACAGCATCGGGCAAGTATATTTTTTGATCAAAATGCGTGGGCCAAAGCGTGTTTTAGCCCCTAAGGCGGCGTTGCGTTATTTTTATCGCAGCGAATTATTAAAAATAGCCTTAATGCTGAGCCTATTGGCACTGTTTTTGAGTTTATTTTCGTTGAATGTGTGGATAGTATTTATAACTTTTGTGATGGTGCAGTGCATAAGCAGTTTTGCACCGTTGTTGTATACTCGCGCCTAAAGGTCAAAGGCGTAGAGTATGTTTTGTAACCCTTAGATTTGAGATGAGACTATGAGCAGTGAATCACTAGACACTACCCAGTATGTACACCATCATCTAACCAACTTGCCGTGGACGCATGTTTTTCTACAGAAAAAGTTGGGTGATTTTGGGGTAATAAACTTAGATAGTTTGATCGTCTCTTTTATATTGGGCAGCGTGATATTGCTGCTATTTTATTTTTTAGCGCGCCGCGCCACTTCCGGGGTGCCGTCTAAGTTACAAAATTTTGTAGAAATATTATTCGAATTTATTCAAAAGCAAGTCAAAGAAACCTTTCATGGCAATAATCCTTTGATCGCACCTTTGGCGTTAACCATATTTGTGTGGATTCTATTGATGAATCTAATGGACTTAATCCCCATCGATTTATTCCCTATGCTCTTGAAAACAACAGGGGTGCCTTATTGGCGCATGGTACCAACCACGGACTTAAATGTTACTTTTGCTATGTCTTTAACGGTGTTTTTCTTGATCCTCTATTACAGCGTCAAAGAAAAAGGTGCTGTAGGTTTTGCTAAAGAATTATTAATGCATCCTTTTCCTTATGTTTGGATGGCACCCATCAATCTGCCCTTAAGCATTATTCATGAACTGGCTAAACCGGTTTCATTGGCATTGCGGTTATTTGGTAATTTATTTTCCGGGGAAGTGATCTTCATATTGATTGCACTGTTCCCTATCTGGTGGTTACAATGGGTTCTGGGCTTTCCCTGGGCCATTTTCCATATATTGATTATTGGTATACAAGCGTTTATTTTTACGATATTAACGATTGTGTATTTGAGTTTGGCGCACGAATCACATTAGTGAGGATGGCGTTTAGGTCAGAGGTGAATATTATTACCTCTTTAATGTAGTGTTTACGCGAGGAGACAAAATGGACGCGATTGCTTTAATTGCTAGTGTACAAGGTATGTCGGCGATTGCCGTGGCTATCTTGATTGGTTTGGGTGCAGTAGGTGCTGGTATAGGCATGGGGCTTTTAGGCGGTAAATTCCTAGAAGGCGGCGCTAGACAACCTGAATTGCTGCCTACTTTGTTGAAGAATATGTTCTTGGTAGCAGGCTTAGTAGACATGGTCGCGATTATCGGTGTGGGTCTAGCCATCATCTTTATTTTCGCCAACCCTTTCGTCGGCGCTCTCACCAAATTACTGGTGAATCAAGGCCTGATGAAAGTTATTAGCTAACACTACGGAGTATTCATAAGTGAATCTCAATCTTACTTTATTTGGGCAAATGATCACCTTCGCATTATTCATTTGGTTTACCAAACGTTTTGTGTGGCCGGTGCTCATTAAAGCCATCAACGATCGTGAAGCTAAAATTGCCGATGGTTTAGCGGCGGCCGAGCGTGGTCATCATGAATTGGACTTATCGCAAGAGCGCGCTAAAGAATTGTTGCATGAAGCTAAAGCCAAGGCCATAGATGTAGTAGATCAAGCGCACAAGCAAGCCACACACATTTTAGAAGAAGCACGTGCGGAAGCACGCACTTTGGCTGATCGCATTGCACAGTTAGCTGAAGAAGAAATTGTACAAGCTAAACATGCCGCGAAAATGGCGCTGCAACAAGAGTTGGGTATGATGGTGGTGAAGGGTGCGGAGCGCATCCTAAAGCAAAACATCACCAGCGATATCAACGATCGCATGATCTCCGATTTAATTGCAGAGGTGGGTGTCAGTGAGTAACGTCAGTAGCGCAAGACCTTATGCCAAGGCTTTATTTATCAAAGCCAAAAAAGACAATCGCCTCGCGGCTGTTTTGCTGTGGTTAGAGGCGATGGCTTTGGTGGTTATGGATAAAACGGTTGCGAGTTTATTATCTGATCCGTATGTGGGTGAAGATAAAATAATCGATGCTTGTATACCTACCTTGGGCGATAAATTAACCACAGGCGATAAAAACTTTTTGCACTTATTGGCAGAAAATAAACGGCTGGAGTTATTGCCGGCTATTTTAGCGCTGTACCAACAATTGCAATTGGCACAACTCAACAAAGTGGCAATAGAAATAACCAGCAGCAAGCCTTTAACAGAGGCGCAGCGTTTGGCGCTGCAAAAAAACCTAGAGCAAAAACACAAGGGGCCAGTAGATTTAACCTATCATGTAGATAGCAGTCTGTTGGGTGGCTTAGTGTTGCGCTGTGGAGACAAGGTGATAGATGGCTCTATTAAAAGCCAACTGCATCAACTCAGTCAATCAATCAACGAATACGCTTAGAGGAACGATTATGGCAATAGAAGCAAGAGAAATTAGCTCGCTTATTTTAAAACGCATAGAATCATTCGTGCCTACGACACAAAGTCGTTCCGAAGGTACTATTATCAGCCTGCAAGATGGTATTTTGCGTATCCATGGTTTGGAAGATGCACAATTTCAAGAAGTGCTGGAATTGCCGGGCAATACATATGGTTTGGTGCTAAATCTAGAACGTGATTCCGTAGGTGCGGTGGTGCTGGGTGATTATACGCATCTTAGAGAAGGTTTAACGGTTAAATGTACGGGTCGTATTTTAGAAATTCCCGTAGGGCCTGCATTATTAGGCCGTGTGGTCAATGCACTAGGACAACCTATAGATGGTAAAGGCCCTATAGAAACGACTGAAATGTCTATAGTGGAAAAAGTAGCGC
Source organism: Gammaproteobacteria bacterium (assembly GCA_044369355.1). Classification (GTDB taxonomy): domain Bacteria; phylum Pseudomonadota; class Gammaproteobacteria; order UBA1113; family UBA1113; genus VFKP01. Next base: position 3,261 of record JBIPMB010000015.1, read on the forward strand.
CTGGGGTTATTTATAGAGAACCCGTGTCGCAGCCACTGCAAACCGGTTTAAAATCGATTGATGCTTTGGTGCCAGTGGGTCGTGGTCAACGCGAGTTGATCATCGGCGACAGACAAACGGGTAAAACCGCTATTGCCATCGATACGATCATCAACCAACGCCATAGTGGCGTGAAATGTATTTATGTAGCCATAGGCCAAAAAGCGTCTTCTATAGCCAGTATCGTGCGTAAATTAGAAGAACATGGCGCTATGAAAAATACTATCGTTGTTGCGGCTACAGCTTCAGACGCAGCCTCACTGCAATTTTTAGCCCCTTACTCCGGCTGTACCATGGGCGAATATTTCCGCGACAGAGGCGAAGATGCGTTGATCATTTATGACGATCTCACCAAACACGCCTGGGCATATAGACAAATGTCTTTGTTGTTGCGCAGACCTCCTGGACGCGAAGCTTATCCTGGAGACGTGTTCTATTTACATTCGCGTTTGTTGGAACGCGCTTCACGAGTCAATAGTATTTATGTAGAAGAAATGACGAAGGGCGCAGTTAAAGGCAAGACAGGTTCTTTAACGGCTTTGCCTATCATTGAAACACAAGCTGGCGACGTGTCGGCCTTTGTGCCTACCAACGTTATCTCCATCACCGATGGTCAGATTTATCTAGAAACCAGTTTGTTTAATGCGGGCATACGTCCAGCAATGAACTCCGGTTTGTCGGTGTCGCGCGTAGGTGGTGCTGCACAAACAAAACTAATACGTAAAATTGCCGGTGGTATTCGTTTGGCACAAGCACAATATCGCGATCTAGAAGCCTTCGCGCAATTTGCCTCCGACCTAGATGAAAGCACACGTAAGCAATTGGAACGCGGCCAGCGCGTTACTGAAATGTTAAAGCAAAAACAATATGCACCTTTATCCGTATCTGAAATGGCCTTGTGCTTATTTGCGGTCGATAAGGGTTATTTGGACGATGTGGCTGTGAATCAAGTTGTGCCTTTTGGCGTAGAATTGGTGGATTATGTGCGTAACTATCATGCTGATTTTATGAAAGAATTAACGCAAAATCCTTCTTTCGACGATAAAACAGCCGCTACTTTCCAAGAGATAGTCGCTAAATTTAAAGATACACAAACCTGGTAGAAATAGTATGGCGAGTTTGAAAGAGACGCGAGTTAAAATTGATAGCGTCAAAAAAACGCAAAAGATTACCAAAGCCATGGAATTAGTGGCAGCGAGTAAAATGCGCAAGGCGCAAGAGCGCATGAATTTGTCTAAGCCCTACGCGACTAAAATATTAGAGGTGATAGGTCACTTAGCCAATGCGCATCCTGAGTATAGGCATGTGTATTTTGAAGAGCGGCCTCTTAAGCGCATAGGGTTTATTATTGTCACCAGCGATAGAGGCTTGTGTGGTGGTTTGAATAATAATTTATTAAAACTGACTGTGCAGAAAATGCGTGAGGCTCATGCTGAAGGTATAGAAGTCGATCTCTGTTTAATTGGCAGTAAGGCCACTAGTTTCTTTCGTCGCCTCAATGCCCATGTAGTAGCCAGCGCCAATCACTTAGGTGATGCGCCACAAGTGCAACAACTGATAGGTGTGATTGAAGTGATGCTATCGGCTTACCGTGAAGGGAAGCTAGATAAATTGGTGGTATTTCGCAATGAATTTGTGAATACCATGACGCAAAAACCTGAGGCACAACAATTATTGCCATTAGTGCACAGTGACGACAAAAGTAAGATGCACCATTGGGACTATATTTATGAACCCGATCCACGTGAATTGATCGATTCATTATTACAACGGTATCTTGAATCGCAAACCTATGAAGCGGTGATTGAAAATCTAGCCTGCGAACAAGCGTCTAGAATGGTCGCAATGAAAAGTGCTACCGATAATGCAGGCGGATTGATAGACGATTTAAAATTAGTGTACAACAAGGCGAGACAAGCGGCGATTACGCAAGAAATCTCCGAAATAGTCTCGGGCGCAGCAGCAGTTTAATAGTTTAAGTTAAAGAGGTGTGAAATGACGGTAGCAACGCAAACAACTGGAAAAATAGTGCAGGTCATCGGTGCGGTGATCGATGTGGAATTTCCAGAAAATCATGTGCCTAATATTTACGATGCATTGTATATTCCTAAAACGGGATTAACGCTAGAAGTACAACAACAATTGGGCGATGGTACCGTGCGCGCGATTGCTATGGGTCCTTCCGATGGGCTATGCCGCGGTTTAGACGTAGAAAATACCGGCGATTGCATACGCGTTCCTGTAGGCAGCGAAACTTTGGGCCGCATTATGGATGTGTTGGGTAAACCTATAGATGGCAAAGGCGCCATAGGCGAAAAACATCGTATGCCTATACACCGTAAACCGCCTACTTTTGCGGAACAAGCGGTGAATGAAGAATTATTGGAAACCGGTATTAAGGTTATTGATTTAATCTGTCCTTTTGCTAAGGGTGGTAAAGTTGGTTTATTCGGTGGTGCTGGTGTGGGTAAAACCGTCAACATGATGGAATTGATCCGCAATATCGCTACTGAGCACAGCGGTTATTCTGTGTTTGCTGGTGTGGGTGAACGTACTCGTGAAGGAAACGACTTTTATCTAGAAATGAAAGAATCACAAGTGTTGGATAAAGTGGCCTTGGTGTATGGACAAATGAATGAACCTCCAGGCAACCGTTTGCGCGTTGCTTTAACGGGTTTAACCGTAGCGGAACAATTCCGTGATGAAGGCAGCGATGTGTTGTTATTCATCGACAATATTTATCGTTACACCTTGGCAGGAACGGAAGTATCGGCCTTGTTGGGTCGTATGCCGTCTGCAGTGGGTTATCAGCCCACCCTGGCCGAAGAAATGGGTGTATTGCAAGAACGCATTACCTCCACTAAGACAGGCTCTATTACTTCTATACAAGCGGTATATGTACCTGCAGACGATTTAACCGATCCTTCTCCTGCAACCACGTTTGCGCATTTGGATGCAACGGTGGTGTTGTCACGACAAATCGCTGAATTGGGTATTTATCCAGCCATTGATCCTCTAGATTCTACGAGTCGTCAATTAGATCCGATGATCGTCGGTCAAGATCATTATGATGTCACTCGTGCAGTGCAAAGCGTATTGCAACGGTTTAAAGAATTAAAGGACATCATCGCTATTTTGGGAATGGATGAATTATCGGAAGAAGATAAATTGGTGGTAATGCGTGCGCGTAAAATTCAACGCTTCTTATCCCAACCTTTCTTCGTGGCCGAAGTATTTACCGGTTCCCCAGGCGTCTATGTGCCGCTAAAAGAAACCATTCGTGGTTTTAAAGCGATCATCAACGGCGATGTAGATCACTTGCCAGAACAAGCTTTCTACATGGTTGGTACTTTGGATGAAGCCATTGCTAAGGCAAAAACAATTTAATTTAAGGTGTGGGTGACTCATGGCATTTACCATAGACGTAGACATTGTTAGCCAAGAAGCCAAATTATTTTCGGGCAAGGGCGAACTCATCGCTGTGCCAGGAATAATGGGTGAATTGGGCATTACCTCCGGTCATGCGCAATTGTTGACGGCATTAAAACCCGGGCCCGTGCGTATCGTGAATGGCGATGAACAAGAAATTTATTACGTTTCTGGTGGTTTTGCCGAGGTTCAGCCCTTTAAGGTAACTGTATTAGCGGATATTGCGGAAAGAGCAGCCGATTTGGATGAACACTTGGCGATAGAAGCAAAACAACATGCCGAACAATTATTGAAAGATAAGAAAGCCGATATCAGCTATGCAGAAGTATTGGCAGAGTTGGCCGAAGCAACGGCGCGTTTGGAAGTGATACGGCGCTTGAAGCGGCAGAAGTAGCGGCGATGTATTTGTAGGGGCGCCCTGCAACAGATCTGCGGATACCTGTACAACAGAGGTCACACTATGGCAAATGCACACTTGAACGTCGTTATCCTCGCTGCGGGTCAGGGCAAACGCATGCATTCAGCCATACCCAAGGTTTTGCATACTATCGCCAATGTGAGTTTACTAGAACGTGTTGTCAATACTGCCTTAACCTTAAACCCTCAAAAAATTATAGTCATCTGCGGCCATGAACGTGAGACTGTACAATCTACTTTAACGCATTTACCGGTGCAATGGGTGGTGCAAGAATCACAATTAGGCACCGGGCACGCCGCCTTACAAGCGATGCCACATTTGCAAAACGACAGCAAAACCTTAATTTTATTTGGTGATGGCCCATTGATTGCCAGCGATAGTTTGCAAGCCGTCATACACAGCACACCTAAAAATGGTATGGCTTTATTGGTGGCAGAATTTGCCGATCCGCGCGGTTTAGGACGAATAGTGCGCGATAATAATGGCTTATTTTTACGTATAGTAGAAGAAAAAGACGCCAGCGCCGAAGAATTACATTTAAATGAAATTTTTACCGGAATATTATGTGCTCCTACCACACAAATGGCACAGTGGTTGCAACGCTTGGGTAACGATAATGCCCAAGGCGAATATTATTTAACAGAATTGCCCGCATTGGCTTTGGTAGATGGCTGCGCGGTGACTACCGTGCGTCTACAACATCCACAACAAGCGCAAGGCATTAATGACAAAAAACAATTAGCGCAACAAGAACGTTATTTTCAAAGCTGCCAAGCCGAGGCATTGTTATTGCAGGGATTGATCTTACGCGATCCGAATCGTTTTGATTTGCGCGGTGTAGTTCAATTTGGCATGGATGTGGTCATCGATATCAATGTCATCTTAGAAGGCAAAGTGCAAATGGGCGATAGAGTGCAGATAGGCGCTAATACCGTGATACGCAATTGTATTATAGGCGATGATGTGATCATCAAAGAAAATTGTATTTTAGAGGACAGTGTCATTGGCAATGACTGTACTGTAGGGCCTTTTGCGAGACTGCGTCCAGGAACGGTATTAAAAGAAAAAGCCGGCATAGGCAATTTTGTAGAAGTAAAAAAATCAACTATAGGTGTGGCTTCAAAAGTAAATCATTTAACGTACATAGGTGATGCGACTATAGGGAACGACGTGAATATAGGTGCAGGGACCATTACCTGCAATTACGATGGTGTCAATAAACACCAAACCATTATTGGCGATCGGGCTTTTATAGGCTCTGATACGCAACTGGTAGCTCCCGTCACGGTAGGAGAAGGTGCTACTATAGGCGCGGGTTCTACCATCACTAAAGATGTGCCAGCCAATCAATTAACATTTTGCCGTAAACAACAAATCGTCATTGAAAATTGGGAACGGCCGCAAAAAGAATAATAAAAAAGGAACCGAGCCGCGCGCGTAAGCAAGCGGAACTGCAAACCGAGCCGTGACCGTTAGGGAGCGGGAATTAGTTACTAAAATTTATAACAATAGGGGCTATTGAAATGTGTGGTATAGTCGCAGGTGTTGCAAAACGCAATATAACGCCGATCTTATTAGAAGGTTTAAGGCGTTTAGAATATCGTGGTTATGATTCCTCAGGTGTGGCTGTTATAGAAAACGGTGAGATTCATCGTGTACGCGCACTAGGCAAAGTGTCACAGTTATCTTCTTTGTTATTGCAAGAACCTGTAGTGGGAAGCACCGGTATTGCACACACGCGTTGGGCCACCCATGGTAAACCCAGCGAACATAATGCGCATCCACATATGTCAGAAGATGTAGCCTTGGTGCACAATGGTATCATTGAAAACTATACTGAATTGCGTGAAAAAATCATGGCTTTGGGCTATGAGCCTAAATCAGAAACGGATTCTGAAACGGCGGTGCATTTAGTGCATCAAGAATTGTCCTCCGGTAAAGATCTTTTAGCCGCTGTTACGGCCGTGGTGGCACAATTAACCGGTGCGTATGCTTTGGTGATTATGAGTGCACGTGAACCTAAGCGTTTGATCGGTGTGCGTTGTGGTTGTCCTTTAGTTGTAGGTTTGGGTGACGGTGAAACCTTTCTAGCTTCCGATGCTATGGCCTTAAATGGTGTGGTTGAACGCTTTATTTTCTTAGAAGAAGGCGATATCGCCGATATCACTGCAGAAGGTGTTAGCATTTACGATGTAAAAGGTAAAAAAGTAGAAAGGTCGGTGAGAACGATTCAATTAGCCGCAGAAGCGATTTCTCGAGGCCATTATAGACACTTTATGTTAAAAGAGATTTATGAACAGCCTCAAGCGATCAGCGCAACTCTGGAAGGTAGAATATCCAGTCAGCATGTTTATGCTGAAGCCTTTGGCGAAAATGCCAATGCCATTTTTGATAAAGTGCAGAATATTCAAATTGTTGCTTGTGGCACCAGTTATCATGCGGGCTTAGTGGCGCGTTATTGGTTAGAAGAATGGGCGGGTATTGCTTGTCAGGTGGAAGTGGCCAGTGAATTTAGGTATCGCAAAAAAGTAATAGCACCTAATACTTTATTTATAGTTATCTCGCAATCGGGCGAAACCGCGGATACTTTAGCAGCGTTAACACAAGCAAAGGGACTAGGCTATTTGGCGACATTGGCTATTTGCAATGTGGCGGAAAGTACCATGGTGCGCGAGGCCGATTTAGTTTTTATGACGCGTGCAGGCATAGAAGTCGGTGTAGCCTCTACTAAAGCTTTTACCACTCAATTGTTGGGATTATTGTTGTTAACGATGGTGTTGGCTAAGAAACGCGGTTTAGATGTGGCTACGGAACAAAGCTTAATACAGGCGATTTTGCAATTACCCAAGTTAATGCTAGAAACTCTAAAGATAGATTTGGCCATTCAACAATTTGCGCCTGCATTGGTGGATAAAGAACATGCCTTGTTTTTAGGGCGTGGCGCATCCTATCCTATTGCCATGGAAGGCGCTTTAAAATTAAAAGAAATTTCTTATATACATGCCGAATCGTATGCAGCTGGCGAATTAAAACATGGGCCATTGGCTTTAGTGGATAAAACCATGCCGGTATTTGCGGTGGCGCCTAGTGATCAACTGTTGGAGAAATTGTCGTCTAATTTACAGGAAGTGCGTGCTCGCGGTGGTCAGTTGACTGTTTTTTCCGAGAAAGGGAATAATATTAAAAATGAAGAAGGGATTACGGTATTTCATTTACCAGCGGTACACCTTATTATTGCGCCAATCATTTATACCATTCCTATGCAGTTGTTGGCGTATCATGTAGCGGTAATCAAAGGCACGGATGTAGATCAACCGCGTAATTTGGCGAAATCCGTAACTGTGGAGTAATATGAAAAGGATCTTCAAACATGCTCTGACCATTGCTGTGGTATTACTGCTAGCTGCTTGTGCGGCCAGAGTGCCATCTCATCCTGATGATATGTGTGCTATCTTTCGTGAATTTCCGAATTGGTACAAAGCCACACAAGAGACCGAAAATAAATGGGGTGTGCCTATCGCGGTGCAAATGGCCATTATGTATCATGAATCTGCTTTTAAAAAAGAGGCTAGACCTCCTCGGCGTTATTTCTTATTTATCCCCTTAGGTCGCCCTACCACTGCGTATAGTTATTCACAAGCTTTAGACAATTCTTGGTTAGATTATAAGAAGAGCACCGGTAACTGGCGCGCACAACGCAATAATTTTGGTGATGCGTCAGACTTTGTAGGTTGGTATTGTTATCAAGCGCATCGTAAGCTCGGCACTGATTTTGAAGATGCCTATGCAGAATATTTAGCTTACCACGAAGGTTGGGGCGGTTATGCTAGAGGGTCGTATAATGACAAGGCTTGGTTGATATCGTACGCACAACGAGTGCAATCGCGCGCGACCTTGTATCAATTTCAGCTAGAGCAGTGTAAAGCTGAGTTGGATGAGATGTAGAGTGGCGCGTCATTACGAGATATTTGTAGGGGCGACTCGTGAGTCGCCCAGCTATAAAATATTCTTTGAGCTTCAATTTCCCTGTGATATCATTCGTATCTTGAAATATGATAGATATATCAATCACTTGCCAAGAAAGGTCCCTATTTTACTAAAGTAGTGGTCTTAAGAAAACCTTAATAATTGAGCGCTTCGTTAAAGGTACAATATAACCATCAAGTTTTAAGATAAAATAATCTATTTTTAAGAGGTGGATCATGGCTACAGAAAAACAAGAATTAAAGCAACAACAAGATGCTGTGCTACGAGAAACACAACGCAAAACTGCTTTTGATTCTGCTTCACTTTTTTCGTCAGCTTCTTTAGTGCAGGAAAAAAATTCTCCGGCAATGGCGACGAAAGAAGATTCTTTAGCAATGACGACGGAAGAAAGCAAGCTGCTAAACGTATTTGATAACAAAGACTTTCTGAAAGATAATAACCTGAAGTTTACCGCTGATGAAGAGGGCAATGGCGGAACGTTAACTCCTGCTGATACAAAGAAAGGTGCAGATCCTTCTTATAGCGTTCATTTTGCACCCAATACGGGCGGTGGATTTACTGCAACGGTTACGGGTGACATGGATAAAGGTTTGGACGCTGCATTTACAATGCTTAAAGAGGCCGGTGTTAAAGAAACGGTTATTAGTGGAAAGCGAATCGAAACTGACGACGCTGGCTATAAGGTCATGAAACAAGCTCTGGAGCATGGCATAACACCTGTTTTAGCGCATGAAGGTGTTTATGGCTCAGTGGAGTTGTTTGCTAAACAGGGAGAAAAAGAAAATTCCCAAAACAATGAAGCAGACACAAAAGAATACCTAGAATCCATTGTTGCTAATAACAAACTCCGTCCACAGCTCGTTGATGGTATGGTGAAAGCAGGCCTTGTGGAAGCAGATAAGCGCGATACTGTGACAAATGACGAGTTGGTTGAAAAGGGTTTAAAAGATGTGATGTCTAAAGCTCAAGCTGCGGCGGAAAATGAAGTGAAAATGAGTCCGGCGAACGCACCTGAAGCAGGAAAATCGCCTTCAGCACTAAAGGATAACAGTGGTATGATAGGTTCAAGCGCAGAAATGAAGAAAATAGAACCTAAGAAAATAGAACCTAAGCCGACTTCCAGCACGGCTGACGAAGAAAAGAAGGGTTTAGTTCAGAGATCTCTCGGTATAAAGTAGTACGTAAATTTTTTACCGTTACTAGACGTTAATGTACTTGTTTTTTAACAAATTATACAAATTTAGATGCGTTTACCCTGCACTATTTCCTTCATTAAACATTTTACAAAAAGTCTCGCGTATCCCCAGCAACATCAAACCAGCCAATATAAAGGCAATGGGCATGATCAACAAACCGCGGTATAAATCGGTATTGCTGTATAATCGTACTCCGTTGGCAATCGTTTGATCCCATCTTAAATCCATTAACCAGCCGAACAAAGGCTCAAACATAGCACCGCCGCTGATCACACAGAAAGACACCACGCTCACCGACATAGCCGTTAAAGCATGTGGATTGCTTTCGGTTACGGTAGGATAACTTAATACTTGTGTACTGGTGCTTAGACCTAATAAAAAGAAAATCACGCTGAGTGTGCGTGCATCTAATTGCATATAAATGAGCATCAATATTAATATTAAAGAGACAATTGCCCCAATCCACATAGGCAATTTGCGCGAAGATAATTTATCGGAAATATAACCCACTAAAGGCGCGCCTATAATAGTACCAAAAAATAACATGCCAGCAACTTGGGTAGCCATAACTTTAGGTAGATGCTGAATTTGCATTAAATACAAACCACCCCACAATCCACCCAATAAAAAGATCGGTAAGTTCATAAAGTCGGTGTAGATGCCGCACAACCAATTTTGTTTGCGGCCGTAAGCTTTTTTCATACTGCTGACCCAACCTAAACGGTGTAATTGGTTGTGATCATTTTCATAAGTACGTAGTTCTTCAGGTGGATATTCGCGTACGATCAAGATGATGCTAAGCCATAACAACACACCAAATGCGGCATCGAACAATAAGGCGTGGCGCCAGCCTACGAAAGAGACTAAAGCAGAAAAAGGCGCTTGTGCTATCCAGCCGCCTAACATGGCCATGGTAACGATGCTACCACTGATCAAAGCCATACGATGCGGTAAAAACCAACGCGAAGCTAAACGCATGCTGCATAAAAAGCAAAAGGCGCTGCCTATACCAGTAATAAACCTAAAAAATAAGGCTAAACCGAAGTCTGTGGTTTGAGAAAATAATACCGTACCGGTGATACACAAGGCCATGAATATTAAAATTAAACGTTTCACTGAATAGCGATCGATTAATTGTCCTGCAGGGAATAGAAACAACACATTAGACATAAAGTAAACAGAAGACAGCCACCCCAATTGTGTAGCGCTGATGTGAAAAGCCGCCATGACTTCACCATTCATAGAATTTAAGCACAGCATTTGTATAAATTCATACAGAAAAAAAGAAGCGGCAGAGAGGCAGACTAACCAAGAACGCAATTCATGCGGTTGTTTCGGATGTGTTTCAGCTATCATCGATCTTTATTCTCCAATGGCGAGTGAGTCTAAGTGGGTTGTTGCCAGATCATTTTTTTTTTCGTGTTTGGGTTCTTTTATCCATAATACTAATAGAACACTGGCGGCCAACGTAACCGGAAATATCAACATGCTGGTTTGAAACATTTTAGCGGAATAAAAAGCGACGCCGTCAACCATTTGCCCATGGGATAATTTATCTAACCATGCGCCAAAGAATTGTTGACACAAGGCAGCACTGGCCATGATGAGGCTGGCCGATAAGCCTAAAGCAGTACCGGTAAGATGTGCTGGGTTACTGGCAGTAATAATAGGATAACCTAATATTTGACAGCTGGTGCTAAAACCCAGTGCAAAAAACAAGGTAGCCGCTAGCCAGAAGTTATCGTAGTGACCATAGATCATGTACACAGAAAGTATCAATGAAACGGCAGCACCTATCAACATAGGCCCACGGCGGTTTTTGATTTTGTCGGATAGTTTGCCAAAGAAAGGCGAACCGAAGATAGTGCCCATGAATAACATCGATGAAATGGTGGTGGCACTGGCCGTGTCAAAATGATGTACTTCACGTAAGAAAGTATTGCCCCATAAACCGCCGACGACCATTAATGGTAGATTCGTTAAGCCAGTGTAAAGGCCCGCAGCCCAATTTTGAAAGTTGCATAGAGCTTGCCATAAACCCGGTAAGAAAGGATGGTTTTTAATCATCTCATTATGATTTAATACAGCATTTTTAGGTTTATCCTGTACTAACAACCACATCAAGACCCATAAGGCTATGCCCAAGAAGCCATTGACGATCATGGCATGACGCCAACCCATTTGCGCTACTAAATAAGCCACTGGGGTATGGGCAACTACGCCGCCTACCATGGCAAAAGTGACGATAACACCGGTGACCAGCGCTTGGCGGTCGGTGTGGAACCAGCGTGAAGCCAATATTAAAGCACATAAGAAACCAAAAGCATCGCCTATGCCTACGAAGAAATGGGTGGCTAGGGCAAAGCCAAAGCTTTGTGCGCCAGCAAACAAGAAGGTACCGACCACACAAGAACCCATCATGATAAGGAGTACAAGACGGGTAGAAAAGCGATCCAGTAATAAGCCTGCCGGAAACACAAACAACATATCCGCCCAGAAGAAGGCTGAAGATAAGTCACTGATTTGTGTAGCATTTAAGTTAAAGGAGCGCATCAGCTCACCATTGATGGCATCGAACATATTCATTTGTATGAATTCGTAACAGAAGAATAAAGCAGCAGAAAGGACGACTAGCCAGGCCAAAAAAGAATCTTTTTTCGGAGGTAATGGGTGTTGCATAGGGGATCTCTGCAGTCATGAAAAGATGGCGCCATTCTAACAGAAATAAAAGTCAATGACCAGAGCGAATCGAGTTATTTTTGTACATTTTTGGTGCCGAGGAGAGGACTCGAACCTCCACAGGGTTTCCCCCACAAGTACCTGAAACTTGCGTGTCTACCAATTTCACCACCTCGGCCTAGGCTGGGATACTAGCGTGGAGTATGGGAAGTTGTCAATTGCGGTGCTTTGAAAAGGATATTGAAATAGCTCTTTTTTGGTCGCATAATGCACTATATTTATAGAAAAAGGGAGGTTATCATGCGAGATAAAATTGACTCAAAAGGACGATATTGCCAATTTCCAGGTACTACCGTCTAAGTTAGGTCTTCATATTCTAAACTTTGATTATAATTTGGCGCAAGCACAATATTCAAAAATCGGCCTTTACCGGCTATGTAAGTGTAACTATGCTGTATGCCAGCAGGAATAAATATAGAAGCAGGGCTATGGATGATTTGCGTATCCTCTTTTTTACCCGCAGTAAATGTTACGCTTGCAGTTAAACCCGTGCCATCAGTTTCTGCTCCCTTGAATACAAAGAGACTATCACAATGATGCGCATGAGAATCAACATGAGGTTCACTGCTGTCATGATAATCTTTATCAAATTCTCGTTCAATAATATAGAGAGGCGTTCTGTCATCAATACGGTGATCCATCAATACCCAACGGTGTCCAACGCCATCGCGATGATAGTGCAATTCAGAAGCGCCTTTTATAAAAGGTTTCTTCACTTGCAAAGTATTTAAATAACGTTTTCCATTGCTTCTTATATCAGGATTGGGTTCTCGTTTTACTTGTCTTCCCATTAATTCAGGTTCTAAAAAATGATAGGCGGTTTCATTTTTGGTTGTTGCTTGAATGTGATATTTCGACACATCAGTAAAAACGTATTTGCCAATCACAGGGTGATGTGGCTCTGGAGTAAAACCACCACAGCGAGCAATGAACTGAGCGAGCTTGGAACTATGTTCAAAGCAATAGCCGGATTGACCATAAAATTTATGGAGTGCGACAGATAAGGTGAATAAATCACAGATCCCGGCACGTTCACCAATTCCCAATACCGATGCATCCACAATGGTTGCTCCAGCTTCAATAGCCGCCATCGCATTTGCCTGTGCCAATCCTAAATCATTGTGCAGATGCACTTCTATTTCACACGAGGTTAACGCTACAATGCGTTTGACTACATCATAACAGGCCGATGGATGCCAAGCACCTACTGTATCCGCTAAACTAAAGTAATCTGCACCGGCAGATTGTGCGAGTGTGGCAAAATGTTCAATCAATGGCAATTCAGTCCGTGCGGCATCTTCTAGCGTAAATCGAACATGAAGACCCAGTTGTTTGGCTAATTGGATAGCGGTTTTAACCTGTTCCTTTATCCAGTCTATACTTTTTTTATTAAATTTAGTGCTTAGCGAGATGGGATTACATGATGCCCAAATGCCTACCCAACTTGCCCCACTTCGTTTAGCGGCTAAAATATCTGCTTCCACTGCTCTGGCGTGCACTAGAAACGTGACATCTGATATTGTGTTACAAATTGTTTTACATAAGGATTCATCTTCTTCTGATATCGCTGGATGACCTATCTCAATGAAACGAATACCAAAGTCTTTTAAGAGTCTGATCAATGCTATTTTCTCATCCAAAGAAAGGCGAAAACCGCGCATTTGTTCGCCTTCACGTAGACTAGAATCTAGGATTTTAATCCGCTTGATATTGTTTTGCATCGACCTTATGGTTCTCTTTTAAAAAGGAAATAACACTATTATAAAAAATGGTTCTATTTTTCTCATAAATTAACCAATGGGTCCCTTGTGGAATTACTATTTGTTTTTTAATGCGCGCGCCGCTCAATTGATCATATAAGTGATGATCGGCGAATAAATCGAGATCGCCATAAATAACCAAAGTCGGTGTCGTGATATTTGCAATAGGATAAATTGGCTGTTGATGCCAAATAGAAAATAAATCTTGCATCGGCCCCATTGGACGTCTTAGTGTGCCAGGTATAAAAGGACGTGGATCACTCTGTAAGTAAGCGTGTTCCACTGCTTGAAGAGCATCTGGTGTAGCTATGTCTGTGTGGCCCTGCGTCATCGAAATCCAACGTTCCTGTATTTCTGTCCAGGGAATATTTTGATAAGCCGGTAATTGGTTATTAAAAGTGCCTTGTGATGTCTGAAATGGATCCAGCATCATGTTTTGAATAGAATTGGGTAATAAGGCATTATACATGGAGGCATATAAGATGAGTGCCTGTATAGCCTGTGGGTGTTGGCTGGTATAGAGCGCAGCAACTACCGAACCCCATGACCACCCCAGTAAAGAAATCGATCGTATACCCGTATTCTTTTTGATAAATTGAATAACCACATCGAGTTGTTGCTCTGCATCGGTAGCACGCAGTGGAAAAATACCCTTAGGTGCAGGCGATATTTGCATGACTTCGGGATAAGATGAATGTCCCTCTCCAATAAAATCAATTGCCCATACATCAAAGCCTTGTTTAGCCAATACATCCATCAGTGAATAATGTTCTACATCAAAAGCAAGCAAGGTAGGAATACTTAATGGCGCCAATAAAATGATCACTTCTCGAGGATGTGTTTGCTTGAGTTTTTTTTCTTCAACATGGATCTGGCCATGCCCAAAAGGAATATCATAATTGAAGCGTTGAATGGAATTAGCCCAAAGCAGTGGCCAATAGAAAAGTCCTATAATGAAGACTAAACGCTTATAAACAGCCATTATCCCAACTTCCCTCTGCACTGGTGACTACCTTAACCATATCGGGAGCGGCTAAATTCACCAAGACTAATTGTGGCGCCCAGATAGGTGCTAAATCGGAACGATTCAAGATGACTTTAAGTGCTTCATAACTTGCTAAAATACCCACTATATTGGCAATGGGTGCAATCACAGCCCATGGTTGTTGGCCATTCACAAAACCATCTGCCCAATCTGGAAGAGCGCCAAATGTAGTAGCGTGCTGCGCACGTCTGTTTTTAATGGCATTAATCTCTGCACAAACATCTTCTGTGAGCGGTTTATTGTAAGAAGGGTGTTGCAGCACTAACTCATACGGAGGTGTTTTATCGGAAAACGTCATGACACCGCCTCGAAATGGAGGAGTCACGGCAATCCATACCGAGGGGATCTTTGCGGCTTGAGCTGCACGGTGAATTATCACGCGTGACACTAAATTATCCGTCGCATCAATAACGACATCAGCGCCCGCCATCAAGGCAGAAGCATTTTCTTGCGTGAACCGCTCTACTGAAACCTCAATATTTAAACTGGGGTTAATATCTTTCAATGTTTCATAGGCACATTCTGCTTTTGGCTTGCCAACACGGCTGATGCCAGATAGCATTTGTCGATTCAGATTGCTGTAATCAAAATGATCCATATCCACAACGTGGATTGTGCCAATACCCATTCTAGCTAGGCTAATTAAAGTGACACCGCCCACGCCCCCTGCACCCACAACGGTAACTTTTGCTTGCTTTAGCTGTTGTTGTTCTTCATGAGTAAATACACCATAATTTCTTTTAAAAATATCATCTACAGTTTCTTTCATAATATTCCTCTTTAAGGCTAAATTTCACTTGCTTCCCAATACCCGTTCTCAGGCGTTTTTACTGATACGGGGTGATGCATATCGTCTAAATCAATGATAATAGCCTTGGGCGCTATCGCTAAAGGAGGTTGCTCAATAAGCACTTGTATCGCTTCATGACAACTAAACGAAGCCAATAAAGAGGCTCGTATAGGCGTAATGATCCATCCCGCTTTACCCTCACAAAAATCTTGTGCCCATTCTTTTGGCGCACCGCGCGTGACTGAATATAAGGCTCGTTTTTTCTTTAAATCCTGAATGAAATTAGAAACAGCTGGGTCAGTGATAGATTTACCTTTGACTGGAATATTTAATGCATCTTCATAAGCAATCCCATCGGGCAAAAAGGTCGATACAAATCCGCGATGCGGTGGACTACCCGACATGCTGATGCTTGGAAGACCTAGTGATTTAGCGGCTCTGTGTACAATGACACGGGATGGCATGTCATCGAGTGCTTCTAATACGAGATCATGGCCTGTCATCAGTTCAAGTACATTGGATTCATCTACCCGAACAGAGTGAAAATGTGTCGTTAAATGCGGATTAATCTCTTTGAGGTGTGCTTCAGTCATCTCACTTTTATAATGGTTGACGGTTTTAGTGGTTGCTAGCATCTGTCGATTGATATTAGATACTTCAAATATATCGGGATCGACACCGCTGATATGCCCAATACCTGCTCGAGCACACAAAATGGCTTCTAGTCCGCCTACGCCACCTAAGCCAAAAATGATGATTTTACTTTGCCGTAATCGTGCTTGTTGTTCGAGTGTATAAACGCCGATATTCTTTTTAGTCATTTCGGCATAAAAATGATCTGAGCTTATATTATTCATATAAAGTACAACAACCTGCAAAAACTACCAATATAATTACGGCACTATGCTAATGCTTCTAACAAACGCATCTTAGCATTTTAGAGCGCTATTTGCAAAATAAGTAGGTAGTTCTAAGTTTTCCTTAAAGTAGAGCGGGGATAGGGCCTGTAGCCGATAAACCCAATGGCTACAGGCCCTAGTTTCTAGGAAAGAGATTCCTTCATTTCCCTGTTACGGTAGGCTACTTTTTTGTGGCATAATAAGACCCGTTGCGGTTAATGGCTGATTATGGGCTTTAGCATATTTTGAGGTGCCAGGGATCCAGCTTATGACTGTGCATATAATACGCATA
Source organism: Gammaproteobacteria bacterium (assembly GCA_044369355.1). Taxonomy (GTDB): domain Bacteria; phylum Pseudomonadota; class Gammaproteobacteria; order UBA1113; family UBA1113; genus VFKP01. The sequence continues at coordinate 19,855 of JBIPMB010000015.1, forward strand.
TTTGGCCCGTATTGTTGCTGCACGCGATACTTCAACAGAAAGAACGCAGCATGGAAGCTCCAGTTGCAATACAAGTTTTTCCTGGAACCCTGATTGCGGCCTCCGCCTGGGCTAGGGCTTGTACTCGGTGCCCTGGGTAATGACAAGGTTCTGGTTTACAGTTGCTTTGAGCGTGCATCTCGCATCTTTGAAGTGTAATGAATATAAATGTGGAGTTAAGTTATGAATAAGCCTTACGTGATTTTCTTTGAAAAATTAGGCCGTGATGATGTGCACTTAGTCGGAGGCAAAAATTCTTCTTTAGGAGAAATGATTCAAAACTTAACGCAACTGGGGGTGAAAGTGCCCCCTGGGTTTGCCACCACCGCAGAAGCCTATCGCGATTTTCTAGCCTATAATGGGTTGGACAAACGCATTGAAGAATTGTTGCAAGATTTGGATAGTGAGAATTTAACGCAGCTGGCTGAGAAAGGGGCCAAAGCACGGCAATGGATTGTTGAAGCACCGTTTTCTGAAAAATTTATGTCAGAAATGAAAACGGCTTATCAAACTTTAGCTGAACGCTTAGGAAAAGATTTTACAGTTGCGGTGCGTTCATCGGCAACGGCGGAAGATTTACCCGAAGCTTCTTTTGCAGGTCAACAAGAAACCTTTCTAAATGTACATGGTTTTGAAGATGTATTACAGAAAATAAAATTAGTATTTGCTTCGCTCTATACCGATAGAGCAATCTCTTATAGAGTGCATCACGGTTTTGCGCATGAAGAAGTGGCGTTGTCTGCGGGCATACAAAAAATGATACGCAGCGATGAGGCAGCAGCGGGGGTGATGTTTACCCTAGATACCGAAACAGGCTCCAATGAAGTTATTTTTATTACCTCTAATTATGGGTTAGGCGAATTACTGGTACAAGGCAGCATTAATCCCGATGAGTTTTATGTCTATAAAACAGGATTAAAAAAAGGCTTCGATGCCATTTTGTCACGCCGTTTAGGGCAGAAACAACAACGCATGGTTTACAATACGGCGCCTGGTACCACGGAGCGCGTTAAAATAGAAACGGTTCCCGAAGCACTGCGCCTACAATTTTCATTGAATGATAAAGAAATCACGCAATTAGCACAGTTTGCGTTGACTATAGAAGCCCATTACGGCTGCCCTATGGATATAGAATGGGCTAAAGATGGCGAACACGGTGAGCTGTATATAGTCCAAGCGCGGCCGGAAACCGTTAAAAGCCGTGAAAATCAGCAAACGTTAGAACGATTCAATCTATTAGAAAAAGGTAAGGTGTTGTCTATAGGCCGCAGCATAGGTCAGAAGATCGGCCAAGGTAAGGCACGGGTAGTGAAAGGACTAGCCGATATACACAAAGTAGAAGCAGGCGATGTTTTAGTTACCGACATGACCGATCCCGATTGGGAGCCGGTGATGAAACGGGCTGCGGCCATTGTAACCAATCGCGGCGGCCGTACTTGTCATGCAGCGATTATTGCTCGCGAATTGGGTATTCCAGCAGTGGTGGGTTGTAACACTGCTACCAGCGAAATTGTAGATGGTAACCCGGTTACCGTATCTTGTTCCGAAGGCGAAGAAGGAATGGTGTATGAGGGTCTGTTGAAATTTGAATGTAAGCAAATACACATCGATCATATGCCTAAATTGCCCTTTAAAATTTGCATGAATGTGGGGACTCCCGATCGTGCTTTTGATTTTTGTCAGTTGCCTAATTTTGGGGTGGGCTTAGCGCGCTTAGAATTTATTATCAATCGTGCTATAGGCATACATCCTAGCGCTTTACTCAATTTTGATAAACTAGAACCAGCGCTGCAACAAGAAATTAAACAACGCACATCTGCGTATCCTTCTCCGGTTGATTTTTACGTCATGCGTTTGGCCGAAGGTATTGCTACCTTAGGCGCTGCGTTTTATCCTAAGCCCGTGATAGTACGTTTATCTGATTTTAAATCGAATGAATATGCCAATCTTCTAGGCGGCAGCTTATATGAACCGCATGAAGAAAATCCTATGCTGGGTTTTAGAGGCGCATCACGTTATGCAGCGCCTACATTTAAAGATTGCTTTGCCTTAGAATGTAAAGCCATTAAAATTGTGCGTGAAAAAATGGGCTTAACTAACGTAGAAGTGATGATTCCTTTTGTGCGCACGGTGGATGAAGCTAAGGCAGCCGTCGATGTCTTGGCGCAACACGGCTTAAAGCGTGGTGAAAATGGTTTGCGTTTAATTATGATGTGTGAAATCCCCTCCAATGCTTTATTGGCTGAACAATTTTTACAATACTTCGATGGTTTTTCCATAGGTTCAAACGATTTAACTCAATTGACTTTGGGTTTAGATCGCGACTCTGGATTAGTGGCTGGGGCCTTTGATGAACGCAATGAAGCAGTGAAAATTTTATTGCAAATGGCGATCGATGCATGCAGAAAGCAAGGCAAATACATAGGCATTTGCGGCCAAGGACCATCCGATCACCCTGATTTAGCTTTATGGTTAATGGAGCAGGGCATAGATTCCATTTCGCTGAATCCAGATACGGTCGTGTCTACCTGGTTGTTTTTGGGGGAACAGGCTAAGCATTGACCTGAGAAAACTGGAGCAGTACAGAAGCGGCTCGGAAACCGAGCCGCGACCGTTATA
>JBIPMB010000188.1:0-3637 GCA_044369355.1 Gammaproteobacteria bacterium
AAAATAGAGTACCCCTGTATTTATAATAGGAGATATTGACATATATGTCAATATCTCCTATTATAAATACAGGGGGCCACTATGTATAACGCAAAGCAATTCATTGAAATATTTCACTTATTATTTTTAAACCAATTGAGCCAAGGGTTGGATAAGCGCTTATACGCGTTAAAAGGGGGCTGTAATCTTCGCTTTTATTTTAAAAGCATTCGTTATTCTGAGGACATGGATTTGGACATCCAGACTATACAGCCAGAGACATTACAAAATAAAGTAAATCGTATTCTAACGGGCGTACCCTTTGCACAAATTTTAAAATCCTATCAGATACAAATCGCGCAGGTTTCTCAGCCTAAACAAACTGATACGGTACAACGTTGGAAAATTGCGCTGACAACGCCATTAACTCAAATCAGCCTCCCCACAAAGATAGAATTTTCTAGGCGTGGCATGGGGAACGATATTGATTTTTCTGTGGTAGATCGCCAGTTGTTAACAACCTATGAAATGCCACCTATTTTATCAAACCATTACACCAAAGAAGCGATGTGGCAGCAAAAAATATTAGCATTGGCCCATCGTCAGCAACCCCAAGCTAGGGATGTCTTTGATCTATATTTATTACTGGGTCAACATTCTAAGAAAATGGAGAATATTCCCAAAAATGCGCTGCAACAAGCTAAAGATAATGCCAAGGCACTAACTTATGACGAATACAAGTCTCAGGTAGTTGCTTATTTGCTGCCTGAATATCAAATGCAATTTGGGTCGGTTGATATTTGGCAGCAAATCATCCAGGATGTTATAGCTTCTTTGGAGCAGAATCATGAAGCTCATTGATGCCTATCAAAAAATAATTGAATTGAATGTTCCGGTATTTCAAACCAGAGATGTTGCTGCTCATTTAAATATTAACAGCAGCCATGCCAGTAAAATACTAGAACGGTTGGCACTATCTACAGACATCATTCGTTTGACACAGGGTCGATGGGGAGTAAAAAGTCGCATAGATATGCTGCAATTACCCGAATTGTTAACTGCGCCCTATCCTAGTTATATTTCATTGCAAACGGCATTATATTATCAGGGCATGATTTCACAAGTGCCAACGGTGACTTATGCCGTATCTTTGGCAACAACACGTTGTTTTAATACACCATTAGGAACGGTTTCTATACATTACATACAACCCGATTTTTTTTGTGGTTATAAAACAGATGATAATAATATTAAAATGGCTACACCTGAAAAGGCCCTTATAGATTTACTCTATTTAAGTCCTGTCAAAACACGATTATTTGCAGGTTTGCCCGAACTTGAATTGGGTAAAGATTTTAATAGAAGGTTAGCCGCAGACTATATTCGTATGATCCCGTCCCAACGTAGAAGAACGTTGGTGGAAACATTATTTGCAAAAATAGGCTAATGATCGTTCCCGCAGAGCGATGAGTGACTGGAGACAGGTGGGGGAGCAGAAGCCCGTATGCCATCTAAACACGTTTTCAAATCCCGAACATAGGCTTCTAATTCTTGGCCTCTCTTACTTTTAAGTTTTTCTCTCTCTTCCTGCAGCGCGCGAGGTTCATTTCTCCAAATTCTATTAATTAAGCGGTTGCCCTCATCACGCAACTCCATTTCGTTCTCAGTTAATTCGACCCTAAAAAAGGAACTACTACGGGATGGCCTCTGAGCTGTTACTGAGTGGCTATAGATAGGCTGAGGAGTAGAACTTGGTATGTCATCTAAATCCTCTACAGGAAGAGCGTTTTCTTCGTCTGGATTATCGGTGATAATACCGGTTTGTTGCTCTAGTTCTTTTTTCTTTTGCTCAAGAAATAAAGATACTTTATTGTTGTTACAGTCGCGATGATATTGTATTCCCTCATCTAATAATTTCATTTGTAGACTTTGTAAATCTGGTAGCAGAAAATAAAATGGATGAAGTGAAATAGCGGTAATGGCATTGAGTAAAGCCGTACTATCGCGATGCAACATTAATGGATGCATCAGTTTTTCAATAAAAAGCTCGAGTTCTGCTTGTGGCATATGGTAGAAACGTCGGAAAGAGATAGTTCTTGCCAACTCGTAAACGGTATGTCTTCTACAAGAGTCTAGTAATATTAATAAATAAGAACTAATGTCTTCCCGTATTATCAGCTGCGATATTGCATCGTCTGGAATATAATTAAAAAAATCTGTTATGATTTGGTCGTTTTCGGTTATTTGGTTAGTTCGCTGTCTTGAGCTATGTGCGCGTTCTCTCGCGTCATATGATTGAGTACGCGGCGGATTGGTGGAAATCCCTCTATTTCTAGACATAATATCTTCTCTAGGAGAGTAATGTAATAAGTTTTTTAAGTCTATTTCTTTATCTCGCATTATATAATTAAAGATTTGTCGCTGTAGGTTGTGTTCTGGTTGCTGAAAGGCTATTGGGTTTTGCGGAGCAACAGGATATCTTTGTGCAGCAACGGGGCCTCGTCGTGCGGATGAAGGTAGACTGGGTGAAAAGACGGGCGTGAAAAAAGAAGAATGCAAAGCACTGCTTCTTATTGGCGCTTGCGGAGAAGCACTGCTACTTTGTAGAGAACAAGGCGTGTCTGGCTCACTAAAGTGTGGGCTATTAGGCTCTGTGCCCGACGTTTCTTCTTTTGAAGACGTGATTCTTGTGCTATGTATCTCTTGACAAGAAACTTTCTTTTCAAAAAAACATTCGTGAAAGGCGCGCAATAAAATTTCGTTCTTTTGCTCCAGTTGTTCTCTAATCTGCTCAATAGTATTTTTATGTACACTACCAAATCGTAGAGACAAAGAGTCGCCTAATTTTACAGGGATTCTCTTAAGCGAATCCAATAACCATAAAAATACTTGTTGTATCTCCTCTTCCATAAGGTCCTTTTCTGGATGAATTGATAAGAGCCAGATTGCTTTGATAGCTTCTACAGGATTGATGGAAGATGAATAAACTGCTTTTTTAATAAGATAACATAAAGAATCAGAGTTTATATTGGTGCTCTTTAAGCTGCGCAAGCCAAATAAAACTTGGCGAGCCGCTATCGGATTATAATGAATGCCGTCTACCTCACGTAATTTCTCTATCAAGCGATTAACCTCTGTACGCAATTCATCAGTAATTTCAACTTCATGTGAGGGGCTATGTTGTGTTAATTGCCCTAAACCAAATAAGGCATTCGCTATATTTTGTGCATTGCAATCGGATAGAGAGCATAACTTGGATAGCAAGGGTAATATGGTGCCGAAGGTTAATCGCGGGGCCAATAATTTTTTTTCGGCCAATTTGCCTAAGCCGTGCAGGGCATTCGCTATTTCCTGTGCTTTGCAATCGTGTAGAGAGGGTAACGTGGAGAGCAAGGCTGGTATGCAGTCGAAGGTCCATGGTTGGGCCAATAAATTGTTTTGGGCCAACTTGCCTAAGCCGTGCAGGGCATTGCCTATTGCCTGTGCATTGCAGTCGCGTAGCCAGGATAATTTGGAGAGCAAGGCTGGTATGCAGTTTCAAGATGCGAGATTCGCAAACTCACAGGTTACTCGTCCAAAGCCATCGTCGCCGTTGTGTCAAACACGCCGTCAATACATCCTTGTAGGCTCGGTCGCGACGTCCTGTCGCTCACGGTTT
>JBIPMB010000089.1:0-8486 GCA_044369355.1 Gammaproteobacteria bacterium
TCTAGCGATAAACAAGTAGGCGATATGCTGCGAGTCGGCAGGCGCGGCTCCTTGCATGGCCAATTAACGGTGCATGGTAAGGCGGGACACGTGGCCTATCCGCACCTAGCCGATAATCCTATACACAAATTGGGCTTGTTTATACACGATTGGACGCAGATAAAATGGGATCATCCCCCCGAAGAATTTCCAGCGACCACGATGCAGATTACCGATATGAGCACCGGCAACACTATGCACAATGTCATTCCGGGGAAAGTGAGTATGCGCTTTAATTTGCGTTTTTCTCCAGCCATTACGCCACAAGAAATTAAGGAAAAAACGATTGCCTTATTAGAGCATCACGGCCTACGCCATGAATTATCCTGGGATTTAAGTGGCGATCCCTTTTTAACTGTGCCTGGTACTTTATTGGATTGTTGTGATAAGATCATACAGCAACTGCGGAATATTTTGCCCCAACACTCCACGGCAGGCGGTACCTCCGATGGTCGTTTTATCGCTAAAATGTGCCCGGAAGTGGTGGAATTAGGGCTGTGTCATAGTGGCATACACGAAGCGAATGAGTGTGTGCGTATCAGCGACCTCACTGATTTAAGTGAAATTTATTATGCCATTTTAAAAGAGTTATTATTATGAAGAAAAATATTGCTGTAATCTACGGCGGCCAATCCGCTGAACACAGTGTTTCCTTAAAATCGGCTGAATTTATTTTAAAAAGTATAGATCAAACAAAATATACCCCTTATGCCATAGTCATAGAAAAAGAAAGCGGTCTTTGGTATTTGCAGCCTAAAATCACCTTTCCTTTGTTAGAGGTAAACACCGCACCAGAAAACTTAGTGAGCCTATTGCCTGATCATAAACTCTATCATGTGCATACTAAAGTAATTAGCGATGCCATCGATGTGGTCTTTCCCGTATTGCATGGCCCTAACGGCGAAGATGGAACTCTGCAAGGCTTATTGCAATTAATAGGCTTACCCTTTGTAGGCGCCAATTGTTTGGGTTCAGCCATAGCCATGGACAAAGACGTTTCTAAACGCTTGCTGCGCGAAGCGGGCATACCCATCGCACCCTTTAAAACAGTGCGTTATCATGAATTAGAAACTGTGAATACAACAGAGTTATTAAAAGACATAGGCTTACCCTGTTTTGTGAAACCGGCCAATATGGGTTCGTCTTATGGCATCAGCAAGGTCAATAAAGCCGAAGACCTGTACGCGGCTATAGTATTGGCGTTTAAATACGATCACAAAGTGTTGATAGAAGCGGCTATCGTGGGTCGTGAAGTGGAATGTTCGGTGATGGGCAATGACTTTCCTGTAGTGACCAACCCTTGTGAAATTAAGGTCACGCGCGAATATTACGATTTTACCGCTAAATACGATGACAATGGTGGTACAGAATTTATAGTACCAGCAATCATGGAATCTGCCTTACAAGAAAAAGTAAAAGCCTTGGCCTTAAAAACGTATTTTTGTTTGGATTGCCGCGGCATGGCACGCGTCGATTGTTTCTTGACTAAAGACGGCACTGTTTATATCAATGAACTCAATACCATTCCCGGCTTTACCGCCATGAGCATGTATCCGCGCATGTGGCAAGCCAGCGGTGTAGATGGTCCTGCCTTGGTGAAGAAATTAATAGACTATGCGTTTGAGGCTTTTGATCAGCAGCAGAATTTGGTGGTATAAGCATTCTAGACCAATACAGATGCAAGATTGCACATAAGGGTACCCCCATGCCTGCCCTGATGGGCAACCACAGAGGGTTGCCCCTACGGAATCATTTACATCTTGAAATTGCCGACGCTTTCAGTCAGAATAATCAACCTCGATGCGAATAAGAAGATCGTTGACTATTTTCACCCTCAATATGATAATCGAGTGCTTGTCCCCAATTGCCTACACGCTGCGAATAGGGCGCTAATGCTATTAATGCTTCAAAGCGTTGAATATTAGTGTTATCTTTTGCCGAAATCTCAAGATAGTAAACGTCCATTGCATCAGCAAAACCTTTAGCTTCGTCATACCCAACAATTCGTTCGTCAACTAAATCGCATTTAGTTCCTATCAGAATGACTTTTGTATCTGGTCTGACAAACCTGCTTATTTCATTAATCCACCTTTTTATATTATAGAATGAAACGCGATCGCTCAGCTCAAAACAAAGAACCATGATATCTGCTCCACGATGTGCTCCCCCGTATATATTTCTAAATCGATCTTGTCCGCAGGTATCCCAAATTTGTAATCCAAATCTTTGCCCACAAACAGTCGCCGTGTGCAGTTTAAAATCTACACCAATGCTTGAGATAAACTGATCCGTATAAGTATTGTCAACCAATCGCAAAATAAAACAGGATTTGCCCACACCGGAATCTCCCATCACCAGTATTTTTTTACGACTATCTGCAGCTTGCAATGGAGTATCTCCTGCTAAACGTCTCTCCAAAATGGGTCCAGGATTAGGGTTTTGATCTAGATTCACTAGATCGCTTAGAATGTCATCTACTGTGCTCCCAGGTTCTACTGGATTTCTCGGTTCTATGGCTTGGCTAGATTCGCTAGGTTCTGTAAAAAATGTTCTTAATCCTGAACGGATAGCACTTATAAACTTGGTTCCCATGCTATTGTTGGATGGCGCTGCAGGCTCAGATGTGCCGCCAGACGATGCTGCAGGCCTAGATGAAGAACTGCTGGGCAATGTTACAGGTCTAGATGAAGAACTGCTGGTCGATGCTGCAGGCCTAGATGAAGAACTGCTGGGCAATACTACTGGCCCAAATGTACTACTAGCGGATGATAAAGACCCAGATATACTACTAGACGATGATGAAGGCCCAGCCTCAGTAAGCAAAAACGGTTCATCATCGAAAGGAATAAAAGTAGCAGATATATTGTCCAACAAAACTAACATAGTGTCTGTTAAACTATCTATTTCCAGTTTGAATTCTAGAGATAAATTGTGATCCTCGTTAATCGAGATTTTTATCATTACCAAATAGCTGCGAAGCTCCCGTATCTGTTTTTCTTCACAGGCCTCTGAACTCATCATAAGATTAATCAAGATACCCATATTCAATAAGGTCTCTATTACTTCTGGATAACCAATTAATCGCTCATGCAATTCTTGATACTGAGATTGAAAAAAACCCAGTGGAGATTCATCCACCTGCTCTTTCCCTTTAGATCTATCTGGCGAATCGTGCCCTTCTTCTTTTCCTTTTGGAACTATGATAGGACTGTTTATTGCTACTGAAGCACTAATAGGAACAATATTTAAGTTAATATTAGACCGTTTGCAGATCTCGGTAAGAATTTCATTGATTATTTCATGCTCCGGCTTCCCAAGGTTTTTGATATTTCCTTGATATTCTTGCTTATTAAGCATATGTTGGTAAATATATTTTAAATACTCTACTGTATCTATAAACTCAATTCCAATTTCTGCAGCGATTTTTTCACACAACTTTTTGGTGTCAATAGGTTCCTCTGGTCGCAGCAATTTTGCAGCTATTGCCTGTAGAGCTTTTAACACGGGTTGATATCGTTTTTGAAATTGTATTTCAGGCGCCATGATTCTTGGATCATATTGATAATACGTCCCCCCTTCTGATTGTTGATAGCACCCATTTTCTTCCATCAGAGCATAAATATGTAACAAAGTCGTTGCTTTAGATAGATCAGATCCAGAAGAACATTGTGCAAATATTTGCCTCACTGCTGTTTTATTATCAGATGTATATTCACTGTTAAGCAAGAGTTGACCTAGGTCAATGGATTTTGCAATCAGTAAAAGGTTTTCTAATTTTATAGAGAAATCGACAGCTTCCGGAGCATTAAGTAGTTCAAGCATGTAAGTATAATACAATTCTTCAAGATTAAGCTTTTTAAAACCATTAAGACTAAGTTTTACAAATTCTTCAGAACTAAGCTTTTTCTCAAAAAATAATTGAATTTCTTTTTCTAAACCATTATCTCCCATGACTTTTGCTTGTTGGATGGCAATCGAAGCATAAATAATGGCTAGCTCACTACTCTCAATCCACTGCGCTTCATTAGCTGAATTGATAGAAATGGCTTGTTTATCATAATAAAGTTGTGCCATGGCAAAAGATGCATAGGCATTCCCTTGAACAGACAACCGTGTCAATTTCACAAAATTATCTTTTCTGATCTCTGTTATATTACCGAATGAACCAATCCTGCTGGTTATTGTAGCTTGAATGTTTCTCATAAATAGGCTATCTTCATCACGATTGTACGTAACAATTGTAGCTGAATGTTTTACTAGCTTAGTTCTAGCAATTGCACTATCTCGTAATACAATGTGGATATCTAAACGAGAGGAAAGTCTAACCAAACGCAAATAAGCTGTATGGTCTTTATGGGTAATGAACTGCTGCGCTTGTTTCTGCATTATCTTCGCCAAATCGTCCTTGCTCATCAAATTATTTTCCACAACATATTGAAGCAGATTTCTTAGTTCTCCATATTGTTTATAATGTACTGTAGCTACCAATCCATGAATGGCATCTTTCAACTCCGATTTAAGAGCATCTCCAAAAATATCTTTTGAACATTCAAGTAAAACAATAACCTTTTTATCAAAACATTCCTCTCTTGCGGCTAAAATGAAGAATTCCTTAAAGAAACTCTTAATGTTTTCAACCGAAATCACCCCGTTGCCTAACAAAGATTTCATATTCTGAATAAAAATATCACTTTCTTCCTTCGAATACTTTCTGACACAAAATCTAGCAAGAGTGGGCAAATCAATAAGAAGTTTTTTTCTAAATTCCGCTAACACCTCTGGAGGCATCATAACAGCCACTGTAACCAAGTCATTAAACTGTACGGGGTTAGGGCTATTTGGCTCTAGCGGTACAACTAAAAAATGTAGCAATATTGCAGGATAGACGTTTTTAATAACGTTTAGAGGCAATACATTCCAAAGCATCATTTCTAAATGAGGTTTTGTAGGCTCATTGATTAAGAAAAGCACTCGTAATTGGTATCCAATAATATCCTTAAGCGATTTTTTAACCTCTGCTGGACAAGCAGATATAGACTTTGTTGCATAAGGCCCTGCCAGTTGTTTATACAACTGAAGATAATCTATTTCATTTTCGAGGATATAATCAACTGCTTTTTCTGCGTTATCTTTTGATTCATCAGTACTCAACCAGCCTAAGTTCGCCTGATATTGATAAATAAGCAACGCAAGGTGATGATGTGCATTACCCATAAAGTTTCTTGTTGCGCCTGATAAACTTTTAAGAACAAAATCTTTTATTTGGTCATTCATAAAATCCGTATTAAATTCTTGGAGCACATGCTCTTGCTTCGAACGTTCCCGTTCAAGAATTAAATTAAAGGGCAAAACGTAGGCTTGATACAATCGTCCCGGCGCTCCAGAAGAACAGGATGGATAATCCTTACGTGTTAGACATCGTGCTTTACCATTTATGTTATCTATATTGTGTCCTCTGCGAACATCAACCAAAGCCTGTATGAAGGCATCAAGGCAGCCAGCCCTTTTAGCTATTTCATAACAATAGCCTACTGTTTCGTCAAAGCCATCAAAATAGGATTCATTAAAGAGATACTCAACATCTTTCTCTCTGTCTCGCTTCAGCAGTCTCAATGCCGTATGATAGCGTGCAATCTTGATTTGCGCATCAGACATTTTAGCCACCGCGGGATCTACTTCCCCGCCGAATTGATCTGGTACAAAGCAATCTCGTGCTGCTGGATCAGCTAAAGCTCTAGAATGCCCTTCTAATTTTATCAATTCGTCTTTAATATGTTGCATACATGCCAGATAAGATTCTCTTGGGTTAATCTCCGGAAATTTAGCTTGTGCTGTTTCCCATATTGCTTCCTTTGCCCCAGGTATATATGAGCTTTCTCCAATACTGGCTTTTATTTCAAGTTGAATAGTTTGGTTTGTACCGTTACTTGCTTTCCAAATATCATAACTATGTTCACAATAGGCTTCTAATAAAAAATCAAACTCAAAAAAATTAGGCAATTGATTATTTTTATAGGCATATAGCAACCCTATAATACGACGTCTATTTACAGGCTGCTCAGATTTCACATTCAAGGCGTTATCGATTACAGACCTAAGTTCCACACCATACTCATTTAATATTTTTCTTAACAAAGATAAATTATTATGATTAATAGCTATGTTCGCAAAAATATGAATATCCCTTACATCCAACAGCTTTGCGTCGATGGCTTTTTCTAATATATTGAATATCAACAGAGAATTATCATTATCTTTGACAAGCATTTCTACTAGACGTTTAACATTCTCTACGCTCAGAAGTTTCGCCTTCATGCCTTGCTCTAATATGCTGAGTATAAATCGAGGGTTTTGAATTTCATTATATAGTATAAATTCAAAACTCAGTTTAACTTCATCCCCTGAAAAACTTTCTTCTGACGACCTTTTAATTAGCTCTGTAATGAGCAATTCATTTAGCTGAGGATGGTTAATTTTATTACTTACAATGATCTTAATAACCAACTTAAGCTCATCTGGTGAGAAATGTTTTTCTGCCGATCTTTTAATTAATTTCGCAACGAGTAAATCAAGCAAGTTATTTGACATACTAGAATGACCAGGCGAATATCCCCTGCTAACACAGCTGTTTAATAATCTAAATAAATTTTTCTCAATAAAAGCTTCCTCTTCTATTCTTGGAATGATAAGCGGCTCTTGCGTTGATCTGCGTTTAAAATACTCATTGACTAGAGAGAATAGTGTGCCGTTCGAGCTATAAATAATAAAAATATAGCGTATTGCTAGATTGATATTGCCACCTGAATGCTTTTCTGCAGCCTTGAGCAAGTTTCTCATAATCGCAGTGTCGCCACATTTTGCTTGTGTCAAAATAATCTTAAAAATATCTATATGATCTCTACAAATTTCCTCTAGAGAGTCTAGATAGAGTGCGGAATCGACGCTGTCTATGCCGTCGATTGAACTGGTTAAATATTTAACCCAAAATGCTGGATAGTGTTCTTTTACAAAATTAATGCCTCCTTTAGTATTTTTTATCCACTGCCATATTTTTGGGTTAGAGACAGCGTCATTCTTAAGTAGAACTTCTAGCCATTCTTTTTTAAAAGCACTCTCTTCAGCACAAGCAGCATTAGATACTAGCAAACCTAAAAATGGTGTAGATATTACCGGTAATTCAGCTGGATTAACTAATACTATTTTTTTGAGAATAGATCTCATTATCTCATTTTTTTCGCCTTGTAGTTTTATAGCTAGTTGAATGAGCGCACTATAATTTTTTTCTTGAAATAATTTATCAATTATGACATTACCTTTTAATAAGATCTGACAATATAGTCGAAAATCTGGAAACCAGTATTGTAGTTCCAGATCGAATTTATCTATAGTTTCCTGTAAGCGTTCTTCAAAAACACGGCGCTGAGAGGTCAATATCCGCAATGATTGCTGCTCTATATTGGTAATAAATTTTTTGCTCATACCCTCCTCGAATCCTGCCAACTTCTTGAACGGACAATCTAGCTGACATATCCCGGCCAATAATAGCCCTAGTATTTCATCGACATTTTTTTCTATATTTTCATTACGGCTGCGACTGTTACGGAATGCACAAATCTTATTGAATAAGCTTACATAGGTATAAAGAAGTACAGAAGGCATTTTGTTTAAGCGTTGGAGCATTATGCAAAATTGAGCATGAGGTATCCGTTTCTCTCCTAATCTATCTTTTATGATGTAACTATCATCTTGTATTTCAATAGATTCATGGCGGTCAAAAAAGTTCTTAAGCTCAACATCTGTGAAATCATTAGAATGAAATATTTCGACTCGTTGATTATAGAAATTTCCGTAATAAGACATAATAGCCCTCGCTATAGTAACTTGTTATATTTTAGAGTAAATTTTAAAATGCAGTAACCGGCCTTTGCAATTTTTACAGATTGTACATTTTTAATATTAAGGAAATATTAAGGGCTTATAGTCCAAGCACATATGTCTAATACAGGATATGAGATAACCCGCTGATTTTAAAACAATATCAACGAACTCAATACCATTCCAGGCCTTACCGCCACGAGCATGTGGCAAGCCAGCGGTGTAGATGGCCCTGCCTTGGTGAAAAAATTAATAGACTATGCATTTGGGGCATTTGATCAGCAGCAAAATTTGGTGGGGCGATGAGTTTAACTCGGATCAATTAGACACTATTGAAGATAAAGATTTATCAAACACCTTATTAAGTTCCGAGAGTAATCGTTCAAAGCCATCGTTGCCGTTGTAGCAATAGCTTGGGGCTATTCATCAGCCAAAGCTTCAATATCCTATGAGAGAGCCTTATTTTTACCGTAAATATTCGACCAACCCCGGCCCCTGAACAGTAAAATAAAGCGATTATTTTCAATAAAGTAGGCAAAAACGCGGGACACACCGGAAAAAATAATGTATAA
>JBIPMB010000090.1:0-8452 GCA_044369355.1 Gammaproteobacteria bacterium
CAGATCTATTAGTCTAAAAAGGATTTTTGTAATGGCTGTTTTAGCTAGAACTGTTTTAATCTTGGGCTGTCTGCTGTTAGCAGCATGCGCTGAACAACCGGTAGAAAATAAGCCGGCCGCTGCACCTAAAACGGTAGCAACTACCGCTACGCCTAAACCGGCGCCTAGTAATGTACGCATTAGCCAAGATACTGGACATTCAACAGATAGTTCTTATTATGTTCAAAACCGTGTACTCGCTTCGGGTGGTGTGGTGAGTGGCGCTCTAATGGGCAGTTAATTTATGTTAAAAATTTGGCGACTCAGTGTATTGGCGGGATTATTTCTTATATATACCGCCATGGCGGCTGATGAAGAAACTCCTTTACCCGCATCGCAAATGGTAACTGCCACTAGCGAACCTTATACAGACACCACACGCGCCATTACCGTCAGCGCAGACAATCCTGAATTTAGCATACGCTTAAAAAGCAATCCCACTACGGGTTATCGCTGGTATTTAAAAACATGGCCCAATACCTGGTTGAAAGTGGTAGGACTCGATTATTCAGCCAATAACACCGCCTTGGTAGGCTCTGGTGGCGAAGAAGTATGGCATTTTAAAGTGTTGCCTCAAGCCTTTCAAGCCCGCATGCTCATGTCTATTGAATTCGTTTCCATACAACCGTGGAATATGCAAAAGGTTGAATCTAGCACTAGCCAAACCTTTTATGTGGTGACGGATGTTACGGAATAAACCATTACTTTGGGACATTTCTTGTTAAATCAGCCAAAGTATACTGATTTAAGTTTTCATGAAATGCATTTAAAGATTCTTTTAAAATAAATCTTAGAAAGCAATTTCCTTGTAAACGACATTCTGCACAATTTAATAATTCAGGTTTGGCTTCCAAAATAAGAATTATATCTCCGATTCTTAAACTGTCACTAGTTTCATTATAGGTTAACCCACCATTTCTTCCTCTGATAGAATTGATCCATTTTAATTTTACTAATAAATTTAAGGCTTTAACTAAATGATTTCGTGGAATAGAAAAGTGATCTGATATTTCATTTATAGTTACTATCCTATTATTTTGCTTAAGATAAATTAAAGATTTTAAGCATATATCAGAAAAAGAACTTAATTTCATGTTTAACCTATGATGATAGCGTAAAGCTATCCGAATAAAAATATTGTTTGTCTAATTCTAACATAGTAGCTAGTTTATACAAAGCTTCTATCATTACTGGATTACCGCAGGCATAAACCTCATGCGTAGATAGATTAATAAAATTCTCTTTAATAAAATCAGTAACAAATCCAGTGTAATAATTAGGTAATGCAGTTGAATCAAGGCATAATTGTATTGTTATGTTTAATTTTGATTGCCAAGTTAAAAGGATTTCTGGCAAATAAAAGTCTTCTGCGCTAGCGCCACCCCACACTAAAGTAATCTGGCGATGATCATTGTCTTCTATCATTTTCTCAACAATAGCTTTTATTGGAGCGAATCCTGTACCAGTACAAACCATAAGAACCTTGCCTAAACCGTTATGAAGATTAAAACTGCCCATTGGCCCTTTAATGCGAATAATTTGGTTAACGGCAAGTTTGTGCCAAACAATCTCAGAAAAGAATCCTTCAGAATGATATCGAATATGTAATTCAATACAACCATCTTTAACTTTGCCATTGGCGATTGAATAGCTCCGGGCTTTACCGTCATACATAATATCGATGTATTGGCCAGGTTCATATTTAAAGTCCTGATTGGCTGGTAACTTAAGTTTTATTATAGCAACCGTTCCGATTTTATGGATATTTTCAATCTTTGCTGGTAACATTTTAATTGGAAAATTATTGCTAAACTCAGGCATATCAAGTGTGATATCCGTTTTAGGTATTGCTCTACACGCTAAAGTATAACCTTCCGCAATCATCTCAGCAGTCAGAACCGTCTTGTTATAAGGCTGCATTAATTCCGCGCTGCCATTGCTTATCTTACAAAGGCATGATGAACATTCACCTTTTTTACAGCTATGCGGCAAATTGATATTCGCAGCTAATGCCGCATTTAATATACTATGGTCTTCTTCTACAGAAAATTCCATATCAACTGGTGATATAATAACCTTATGTGCCATTTATTTCAATCCCCATGATTTAAAAAAAAACAGCCATAACTTATATGCGATAGTTATGGCTGTATTAATTTAGCTATGAATATATTCGTGCTAAATCTTCTTTTGCATCACCGGTTGCATGCAGCTTATATTTGTCAACTAAGATATTCACCACATTAGGCGTTAAAAATGCAGGTAATGTAGGCCCCAGATAGATATTTTCAATACCTAAGCTTAACAATGTTAACAATACAGCAGCGGCTTTTTGTTCAAACCATGAAATAATTAAGGAGAGCGGTAATTGATTAACACTGCAGTCAAAAGCGTCGGCCAAAGCGAGCGCAACTTGAATAGCAGAATATGAATCATTACATTGCCCCATATCTAATAGACGTGGAATACCATTGATTGTACCAAATTCATCTTTGTTAAAACGATACTTGCCACAACCTAGAGTTAAAATAATGCTATCACTAGGAGTAGCATGTGCAAATTCAGTGTAATAATTACGCCCTGATTTTGCGCCATCACAACCACCTATCACAAAGAAGTGTTTAATGTCACCATTTTTGACACTTTCCACGATTTGATCCGCTACGCCTAATACTGTGTTTCTAGCAAAACCAGTGGTTATAAATTTAGCTTCGGAATCTTCACTAAATCCAGGATTTGCAAGCGCAGCTTGAATTGCCGGAGTGTAGTCTTGGTTAGATAAATGCGTTATATTGCTCCACCCCACAGCATTCGTAGTAAATAATCTTTGACTATAACTGACCTGTGGTGCAATTAAACAATTCGTTGTAACTATTATGCTACCCGGAAACTTTGCAAATTCAGCTTGCTGATCTTGCCATGCCCCACCATAATTAGCCACTAAATGTGGATATTTTTTAAATTCAGGATATGCGTGAGCCGGTAACATTTCACCATGTGTATAAACATTAATACCCATGCCCATAGTTTGTTCTAAAATATTTTTTAAATCATGAAGATCATGACCGCTTACCAATATGGCCTTTCCTTTCACAGGAGTTATTCTTACTTGGGTTGGCTCTGGATGTCCAAATTTTTCTGTATGCGCTTTGTCTAAAAGTTCCATGGCTTTGTAATTCGTGGCACCAATTTTTAGCGCCCATTCTAAATAAGAACCAGCGTCGCTAGATTCTTTGGCCAAAAAATCTAAGCATGCGTGAATGTCAGCATAAATTTGAGGATCTTCATAACCTAATAATCGAGCATGGTCTGTATATGCGGCTAAGCCCTTTAACCCAAATAAGACTAGTCCATATAATCCAGTAATATCAGCATCCAAATTTAAAGTTCTAGTATCAAAGCCGATTAATTCAGCCTGCTCTAGTAATCCGGGTAAATCATTTGCGGCTTGGTAGTTTATTGCGGCTAATTGCAATTCAACCGGTGTGATTTTATTGAGTTCACAATTCGCAATATACTGTTGGCGTAATTCTTCACGAAGATTGATAGCACTATAAATATAACTCTGAATTCTTTTGGCATCAAAATTGACATTTGTAAGCGTTGCAAAAAGTGCCTCAACGACAAAAGCATTTGCGGCAGTATTATGAATGCCCGACTGATGGCATAAATTTGCATAAACACCTATACCCGTAACTGCATGAACTAATAAATCTTGTAAATTAGCTGTAGTATTGTCCTTCCCACAAACCCCAATAGTATTACAACCGACATTATTTTCTGTTCTTGTGGTCTGTTCACATTGATAACAAAACATGATGTTCTCCCCGTAAATTAATAAATAAGATGGGCTTTACCCACCGAGCCAGAGCTTATTGTAATATAGTTGCATTTTAAATGCAACTATATTAAGTCGTTGATTTTTAATTATTTTAACGTTTTCTTATTTAAAGTAAATGAATGAATTTAAGCTCGGATTCTGTGGTTGTGCAAATATTAAATTGGGGTATTTGGGGAGGTCTGGAACTAAATATGATAGCTTTTTGCAAGGGGTTCCACGAAAAACCCGGTAAATGTATATTTTATATACTCATTCAGGGGGGGTATAAAAAATATTAATTCTATTAGAAATTATAAACCCCGCTTTTAATTACACAAAAATATTATTAAAAAATAGGTATTTTTTCCTCTTTAACAGAGTAAAAAATCGTGTATACTCTATCTATCATGAAAAAAGAACTCACAGAGACAACCGATTCAACGCCCGCGACGGTACGAGCCAATCGCCTATGCCGCTTGCACAATCTTGCCGCAGAACCCTCGCAACCATTGATACTACAAAATATAACTCCCATATATGTTGCCCCTGTCATTTGGCATCGGAAACTTGCAAAATTTATTTGAAAGGATTATTTCATGTATAAAATTATTTTTAATTTCATATTTTTCTTTACTTTATCGCTATATACAAATATTTTATTAGCAGATCAAAAAACACCTTTACACATTCCTATTTATAATATAGGTACTAATTTAGACCCCGGTAAAAAAGAAAGTAGCTATTCCACATGGGTATCCACACAAATTAATTGCCAATTGATACGTGCGACGGGGTCTTCTCCAATATTAGAAGCCGCCGATTCAATGAAATATATTAATCCCTTGGAAATTAGTATTAGATTGAAGCCGGGTTTAACTTTTAGCAATAATCAAGCCGTTACTGCTTATGATGTAGTTGCCTCTTATTCTTATTTGGAAAAGCATCAGCCCTATTTAAGTAATATCTCGTATTGGATGGATAAAATTTATGCCACCTCTGATAAAGATATCATCATAAAATTACATAACCCTATTTCTACGTTTATACAAATCGTTTCCATTAATGATTTACCTATTTATCAAAAAGATTTTTTATCAAAAGCAGAAAAAAATCCTCAATTATGGGACTTTCCAGTAACCTGTGGTGGTTATAAAGTTGTAAAAAATGATGTGCATGAAATCGATTTAGCACCACGGTTTAAAGGGCACCCCATTATCTTTGAAAAAATATCTTCTACGCCAATCAAAAGCTCAGAATATAAGCATTTTGACATTATTAAAAATTACTTTATAGGTCCTGTAGAGCCAAAAAAATTTAAAAAAGTACAAGTTTTCGCACCGTACCAAATATATTTTGGATTAAATACGAGAAAACAGTTGTGGAAAAATAAAGCGCAACGCTGTGAATTACTTTCTAAACTAAAAAGTGATATGGTATTGCCATCTTATGGCGACTATGGACAACGAGCCAATGACTTGCTTCCAGTTGGCACTCTCGGATACCGAAATGATTATCAATTTACAGATAAACTTCATGAAAAATATCCGAATACAAATAAAAAAATAAACGTTAATAATTTCTGCCTTTCCTTTTTAAAAACATCCATCCCCACAAAATATAACACAGCTTACACTAACATGGTTAAACAAGCGATAGATACTAAAAATTTTAACACTCGCGAAATTTTGAGTGTTGATACATATAACACGTTTGTTCAATCTGATTGTGATGCAATAGTGCTTGGGTTTCAATCTGTTACCTTGGCTGGGTACGATTTCTTAGTTTTGTTTGATAACAATGAAAAAAACTTTACGGGGTTTTATGATAAAAAATTATCTGATATATTGTTAAATAGCCAAAACACAAATGATAATAAAGAAAAAGCTTTACAATACCATCATGTAGAAAACATAGTTCGTGATGAATGTGTTGCCACTCCCATCGTCACCGTGCCGATGGAAACTTTCTTTATTAAAAGTTCATTAAACGCACCTAATATTGGTAAATCTATACTTGAAGAATATTACCTTGGAGATATAAATTAGCCATGTTCTTTTTAAGAAAAAATAATACCTTAAAGAAATATACTGCACATACTTTATAGAGCCAAATTCAAGCAATAACGCGCTTGCTTGTGAAATTTTTAAAGTAATTGGCCATTTGAGGAGGCAGGACTTAACGTTGAAGTTCTCTCAGAAGACATGGCTGAACCACATAAATATGATAACATGGAAAGGCCCCCTTGAAGAGCTACCTTGCGCCTTTGCAATTACTGCGGGTTGGGTTAAAACGGATATGGGTGGGCCGCATGCCCGGCTGACTGTTCAAGAAAGCGTTTCCAAAATGGCGAACGTCATAACGAGGACAATAGACAGTAAAAAAATGCATGGTTTACTGATGTAAGATGGCAGCTTTCTTGAAATTTATAAAATACCAGAAAAATTACAGCAATGGCTAGGTGAAATACCTAGCGTAGTTGTTTCCAGATAGTTTGATTTACAATTATTGCTAGGCTATAGAACGACTTCTAAACCTTTTTCTTCCACCAGATTGAGTAGTTTTAATGCGGCGCCGCTGGGTTTGCGTTCACCTCGCTCCCATTGCTTAATGGCTGCCACACTAACATTAATGATTCTGGCAAATACCGCTTGGCTAATACCCGCACAACGCCTAATCTTTTTTATTTTGGCAGCAGATAGCGTGTGAATTTCAGATACACAAAGTGCATCAAATTCTCTCATCGTAGCAATGTCTACAATAGCCGCATTATGTAACTCTTTCGCCATTTCATGCGCTTCTTTTAATAATCTTTGTTTTGTTTGATCATGTCTTCTCATAATACACCTCTAGTAATAAACCCTTAACACACATTCCCTCTAAATCCCTTATTGATGATCCTAAATATATTTTAGATAAATTTTTATATAGTTCTTTTTCATCATCATCCAAATTTTCCCGATCATTTTTTGAAAACCCAAAAATAAATAAGGACCTATCTTTGTCTTTAAAAGCAAGGAGAACTCTATGCCCGCCACGTTTCCCCTCTCCTTTTTTAGCTACGCGCTTCTTGATTAAACCACCACCTAAGTCTGCATCGATAAGCCCTCACTGACCTCATCTATTGCTTTTTGCAATAAACCATCTGTAATCTGTTCTTTTTTAGCCCAGCGCATAAAATTCTTTGTTTTAAAAACCCTAATTTTTTAGCCCCCTATAGAATACCCTGTATACTATAATACAGGGTATTCCAAATGTCAAGGCAATGCGGTGATTAAGTGTGCGATTCACCGCATTCAGGGCAATAATCACCTTTTTAATGGCGAAAAAAATGACTATTTTGAAAATGTGTGTAATTTGTAGCCTCTTATTGCACTGACCGTGATACTACGCCTAACCTACGCCTAAACTATTGATTTTTAATAATTTTAATGTTATTTTGTTTAAACCCAATCAAGAAATTTAATATGTTGCCCTAATTTGACCCCATTACCGCCATATTTGGCTATAATCCTTTGATTTTATTATATTTTTTAAAATTATCTCTGTTTTTATCTATAAATTCTCTTTTTCTATTGAATTTTTTTGCCACTTCTGGTATTATTAATAGTAGGAATAGAGGTGTTACGAGGAGTATTGCTATGTCCGCACACAAGTTCTCGATATCTTTACCACAACAACAATGTGAATTTATCGAAAATTACCAAATTGAGCACCACTATAAGAATCGTTCTGAGGTCATCAGAAAAGCACTTTATTTGTTACAACAAGTGCAACTTGAATCTTATTATTTAGAAGCTAATCAAGAAATTGATGAGGCTTTCGATATTGCTACATCTGATGGGATGGAAGATGATGAAGCGTGGTGAAATTTATTATGCTAATTTAGATCCCGCTATTGGTTCAGAAATCAAGAAATCTCGACCCGTCCTTATTATCAGCAACAATGCAAATAATAAGGCCTCATCAACATTAACAGTCATTCCCATTATATCTAATACGAAAAAAGTCTATCCCTTTGAAGTCTTATTAGAAGTAAACGACTCTGGTTTGCCAAAACAATCAAAAGCCCAGTGTCATCAAATAAGAACCATTTCAAAAACGAGAATTAAAAGCTCCGCCCCTATGGGTAAAGTTATTGTACCTGTAATGCAACGTATTCAAGCTGCTTTAGAACTTCACCTAGATTTCAAGTAAGTTAAGATTCTTGGGACTGTGATGATTTTAGTGTGATAAAAGCACTTATCACCACTACTACTTGCTGTGCGGACAGAAACATTAGCTCTTACCCCATCTTTTTGCGAACCCCGGTCTCTTCATGTTTTTCAGAGTTTTCTTTTTCGATGCAAAAGCAACTCCTAGTGTACCAGGGCTTATCAGTATTAAAAAAAGAATTCGACTCATTAAACCAAGACTGTGCATGCCAGCTTCGTTGTTCATTGCCATGTTCTAAAAAGAAATGACAATCAAAGTCTTTTAATCGTTTGGCTATTAACGGCTTGATAATTTCATCAATTACCTTTGACTTTTGTTCATTTGGCTGAATAGCGTGACTTAAATTTACATCATAGATAAAAAATGTGCATTTTTTACTTA
>JBIPMB010000091.1:0-8445 GCA_044369355.1 Gammaproteobacteria bacterium
TTGAGCCAGTAAATCGCCCCCTTGCAGTAAAACCGGGATGCTTTGTTCTTGTATGGGTGTAGGAACCTCGTAACCTAGCTCGCGTAAAGACGCAATTATAGGTTCGGCGACCCCCAATTGGGAAAAATCAGACATGGAATACCTCTCTTTTAGATGGAAAGGTATTGTCTTACTCTTCGCATTTGATTTTTAGGGGGTGTTGCCTTCGCCCATCTCGCCCCAGTCATGTAGAGTACTACACTCCTGGTGCTCGAGGACTCGGCGCCTACCCTAAAAACCAACTGCTGTGAGTATAATTTGATCACCTTTCATAAGTTGAGCCGTAGTATAAGCCAATTTATAGACAAAAACAAGAGGGAGGTTCCAATATGAATAAATGCACTTTATTCAGTTATAATTGGGTCTAGTTCCTAATTTCTGCCAATAACGGTATTCAAATGCGTCAACAAGGCCTCGGGCTCCGGCGAGCGCGTAATACTACGTCCCATCACTAGATAATCGCTGCCCGCTGCTAGGGCTGCTTCTGGCGTGACAACGCGCTGTTGATCGTCATGGGCATTGTCTGCTAACCGAATGCCGGGAGTGACTAAGCAAAAAGAAGGTTCAAATTGTACTCTTAATGCTGCGGCTTCATGCGCTGAACACACTACGCCATCTAAACCCGCATTGTGTGTTAACTGCGCTAAATGCAAAACGCTGGCATTTATATTTTGTTTAAAGCCTAAACTTTGCCACTCGTTTTCATTGTAACTGGTTAAGGCCGTAACCGCTATCAGCAAAGGCGCTTTTGTGCCATAAGGCTGCAAAGCTTTTTTGGCAGCGGTCATCATAGTAACTCCACCCAAGGCATGCACATTGACCATCCACACGCCTAGATCGGCTGCAGCCAAACAGGCTTGTGCCACTGTATTGGGAATATCATAAAATTTTAAATCTAAAAATACGCTGAATTTTAAGTCTACTAAACGTCGCACCAAATCAGGTCCGCCGCGAGTAAATAATTCACTGCCTACTTTTAATCTACATTGCGTAGGTGATAATCGTTCTACAAAATCTAAGGCTGTTTTGACATTATCAAAATCCAAGGCGACGATAATTTGCGGTTGTTTATTCATTGTTTATCCCCATAACACCTCAATTGGCGCCGATTGCCATGATAAAGACCTGAGTATTCTACAACGGTTCGTCACGATAAACCAAATGGCTACAGGCCCTAATAACCTCAGTATAATTAATTTACAAAAATATTTGCTTTTAATTATGGTCACTTGATATACTGGAGATAGATTGTTAAATGATAAGGTAAATATTATGAGTGGTTCAACTCAGTTTATAGAAAATATCCTAGGAAACGAGTTATATCAACAACTTACGCGTAGCAATCGCGAAGCCGTTCAGGGCCTTTTGCAAGCAAAATTGCGCGAACTTGCCATTCACCACTTGAGAACAGCAAATACACCCCTTGCCCGCAGTTTTAGAGGTGAATATTCAGCTATTGCAGGAGCCGGAGCGTTTTCTGCGCAAACGTGGAATCAGTATTTAGACCTACAGTCTAAGAATGGCGCGTGGGGACATGAGATTGAGTTTGCGGCCTTAGGTGAGCTATTTGGTGTCGATGTCGTTGTTACTAACGAAAGATATGAAACTTGGTGTCCATATCGCGCTTCTAGCGACACAGAAGCTAAACCCATGATACACCTTTACAATCAATCCAATACACATTGGTCTGTCCCTGGAGGAACACGCGGCGATGGTAATTGCTTATATAACGCCTTTGCACAGGCTCTTTTTGCAGAGGTTAAACCCGTAATTGCACATGAAGAAGCTGCGCCTGAATCTGCTTCTGCCGTTAGGGCCGTTTCCACGCTACAGACCTCTACTACATTTACTTTCTTCAGCAACACCGCCGAGGAAAAGAAAGCTATTGAACTGCAACAAAGCATTGAACAAGCCATTGCAAAGCAAAGAGCACCAAATCAAATAACGAAAGATTTTGAAGCAGAATGTGCACGCATAGAACGCTTGTCTCCGGCAGAACAGCAGCAAATTGCTGAGGATCATCGTCTGGTTCTAAAACTAGCAATGGAAGAGAATGAAGCGTCGGTTCAGAAATCAACCGATTTCATCCGTTGTTTAATTCCAGAATCAGGGCATATATCAACTCCACGGGCTGCAGCAGCGGCTTAATTGCTTAATATGAAAGAGGTAATTGCCATTCTTCACCAACTTGCAATACCCTAAATTGTTGTTGCGTTAACTGTGCTTCGTTTAAAGCCTTATCTAAAGCGATGATCGGTTCATCTATACCCTCATTGGTCAAATGAAAAGTACCAAAGTGAATTGCCATAGCATATTGTGGTTTTAGAATATTAAAGATTTTCACCGCTTCTGCTGGATTAACATGGCTATAGTGCATAAACCAACGCGGTTCATAAGCGCCTATAGGCAATAAAGCCAAACGAAAAGGGCCATAGTCGGCAATTTGAGAAAAAACACTGCCATCGCCTAGTCCCGTATCTCCTGCAGAATAAATATTGCCTCCTTTGCTTTGGATGATAAATCCACCCCACAATGTTTTATTCGTATCGAATAAATCGCGTTTAGACCAATGATTTGTAGGTACAAAAAGGATGTTCAATTCCGTATTGATCGTATGATTTTGCCACCAATCTAGCGTGACGATGCGTGCCTTAGAGCCTAAACGTTTTTTTAATAACGTGTCGTTACCCAAGCCTGTTATAAACACAGGGTGAAATTGCTGTTCTAAGCGTTGCAAGGTAGGAATGTCTAAATGATCATAATGACTGTGTGATATCAATACCACATCGATAGGTGGCAACACAGAAAAATCTATGCCAGGTTCATGCACTCTTTTAGGCCCTATAAATTGAACTGGGCTGGCGCGCTCCGACCAGATAGGATCCGTTAAAATATTTAAACCCTGTGTTTGTAATAACACCGTGGCATGGCCCACAAAAGTAACTTGTAACTCATCGCCCAAAACACGCTGTTTGACCACGGGGGTAAAAAGATTATCGCGATGCGCTGGCCAAGGGGTGGGTTTGTCATTCAATCGCCATTTAATAAAACTCTTGAAACCGAGTGGCGCATTAATACCGTCTAAATTTGAAAAACGCAGACCATTGAAGTGATCATTGATCGGACCGCGATATTGCGGCATACGATATTGCATCACTAAATAAATAACGATGCCGATAATGATCGCTATGATTAGCATTGTCCACCTCGTTAGAGTCATTGAGCTATCCTGTTATCGTGCGTAACGATATTTTTTGTGCCTGTTAAACATTATTTTTGAATCATAACACCGTCTGATCGGCACGTAAACTTTGTCTAATCGTCGCGCTAAGTAAATATTTTT
This sequence comes from Gammaproteobacteria bacterium, assembly GCA_044369355.1. Taxonomy (GTDB): domain Bacteria; phylum Pseudomonadota; class Gammaproteobacteria; order UBA1113; family UBA1113; genus VFKP01. The sequence goes on from JBIPMB010000091.1 coordinate 3,383, forward strand.
CATATAATACAGTGGCTTATAATTCTTCTCCCATTCTGTTTTAAACCCCACAGGCTAGTCGTCCAAAGCTATCGCTGCCGTTGTGTCAAACACGCCGTAAATACGTCCGTGTAGGCTCGGTCGCGGCGTCCTGCCGCTCACGGTTTGACACAACTCTGCAACGATAGCTTTGGACTTAATCCCGCGCTCTGAATATAAAAATGCAGAAAACTTAATTCGATCTAACCATTATTTCAAAGGTACAGATGGATATGACAAACTTAATACAAAGCGCAATGGTCATGGACGGGTGGCACACGACAGAGGCCTCCGGCGCGCGCAGGCACGAGCACGACGGAGAGGTCGCGTGACCGGGCCCGGCCAGCTAGGAACTATAATACTTAACCCTGGATTTAACCGCCTAGGGTCGGTCTTTTCTCATTAACGTTGGATTTTACCGTCTAACCTTAAAAAAACTCTGCAGCAACGCTAAACTTTCTTCAGCCAATATCCCCTGAGTGCTGTATAAACGGTGGTTTAAACACGGTGCGTCGATGATATTAAACACGCTGCCGCAGGCGCCGCTTTTGCTGTCGGCTAAGGCGAATACGACGCGTTTGATACGTGCATTGACCAAAGCACCCGCGCACATAGAGCAAGGTTCTAAAGTGACGTATAAGGTTGCATTCAATAAACGGTAATTTTGCAGCGTTTTGCCCGCTGCACGCAAGGCGATGATTTCGGCATGAGCAGTAGGGTCTTTTGCTGTAACGGTTTGATCCCAGCCTTCGCCGATAATTTTATTGTCATGAACTACAATCGCGCCTACCGGCACTTCATTATGTTGTAAGGCCCGTTCAGCGCGTTGTAGCGCTTGTTGCATCCAAACCGTATCGTCCAAAGTTATTCCCACTCAATCGTTGCAGGTGGTTTACCGCTGATATCATAGACTACACGCGATACACCGCTTACTTCATTCACAATACGATTCGAAACGATGTCTAACAACTCATACGGCAAATGCGCCCAATGCGCGGTCATAAAATCGATGGTTTGCACAGCGCGTAACGCAATCACGTAATCATACTGACGCGCATCACCCACTACGCCTACCGATTTTACCGGTAAAAACACCGCAAACGCCTGGCTTACTTTATCATACCAACCTTGTGCATTTAACTCCGACATAAAAATGTGATCGGCTTCTCGTAAAATACGCACATATTCGGGATGAATTTCACCGAGTATACGCACCCCCAATCCGGGACCTGGGAAAGGATGTCTATACACCATGTCATAAGGTAAACCTAGCTCTAACCCCATTTTGCGTACTTCATCTTTAAACAATTCGCGCAAGGGTTCTACCAATTTAAACTTCATGTCTTTAGGTAAACCGCCGACATTATGATGCGATTTAATCACATGAGCGCCATCTGAAGCATGTGCTGACTCAATAACATCGGGATAAATCGTTCCCTGAGCTAAAAAGGGAATATCACCTAAGGCTTTGGATTCTCGTTCAAAGGTTTCTATAAACACACGGCCTATAACCTTACGCTTTTCTTCCGGATCAGAAATACCTTTTAATGCGGCATAAAAATGCTCGCTCGCATCTATGGCAATCACTCTAACACCTAAGTTTTTCGAAAAAACATCCATCACTTTTTTGCTTTCTTCGTGTCGCAATAGCCCGGTATCGATAAACATGCAAATGAGTTGTTTGCCTATGGCGCGATGCAATAGAGCGGCCACCACGGCGGAATCAACGCCACCCGATAAGCCTAATAAAACTTGCTCGCCTTTAACCGTTTCTTTTACTTTGGTTATGGCTTCTTCAATAATATTGTCTAAAGTCCACAATGAGGCACAGCCACAAATATCATGCACAAAGCGTTCTATTAAACGTTGTCCCTGCGGCGTGTGCGTCACTTCAGGGTGAAATTGTAAGCCATAATAACGTTTATCATCATTAGCAATAATAGCGTAAGGCGAATTGGTGCTCACGCCTACGGCAATAAATTCAGCAGGAATTGCAGTCACTCTATCGCCATGACTCATCCACACATCGAGTTGTGCTTCTAGACTACCATCTTGATAGCGATCTTCTATACCATCGGTTAATCTGCATATTTGTTTTAGATTGACCGTAGCGGCACCATATTCCCTATGTTTAGAGCTTTCGACTGCACCCCCAAATTGTAAGGCCATCGCTTGCATGCCATAACAAATACCCAATACAGGCACTCCCAAACTAAATACACATTCGGGTATTTTAGGGCTATTTTCACCTATAGTGCTTTCGGGCCCACCGGATAGAATAATACCAAATGGCGCAAATTTGCGGATCCAATCATCGTCTATGCGCCACGGCACTATTTCACTGTATACCCCACATTCGCGTATACGTCGTGCGATGACTTGTGAATATTGCGAGCCAAAATCAATGACCAATATTTTTTGTTGATGACTATGCATACTGTAGACCTTGTTAATTAGGATACGGGATAATTGGGTGGCTCTTTGGTAATAGACACATCGTGCACATGACTTTCATGTACGCCTGCACCGGTAATGCGTACGAATTTGCTTTGTGTGCGTAAGGCTTCAATATTAGCGCTGCCGGTATAACCCATACCTGCGCGCAGGCCGCCTAACAATTGCGTGATCACGCCCAATAATGGTCCTTTATAAGGAACACGGCCTTCTACGCCTTCTGGGATCAACTTTTCTAATTCTCTTAAACCATCTTGAAAATAGCGATCGCTGGAACCATGCACACCTGCCATAGCACCCAACGAACCCATGCCTCTATAGGTTTTATAACTACGGCCTTGATACAATTCAATCGTGCCTGGTGCTTCTTCGGTGCCTGCAAAAAGACTACCCACCATCACTGCGGACGCACCCGCTGCAATCGCTTTCACAATATCCCCAGAAAAACGAATACCGCCATCGGCAATGACGGGTATATCTTTACCGTGCAAGGCTTCGCTGACTTCAGCAATAGCGCTGATTTGCGGCACGCCTACGCCACTGACGATACGTGTGGTACAAATAGAACCCGGACCTATACCGACTTTAACCGCATCCGCACCCGCATCGTACAAAGCCAGAGCCGCATCGGCTGTTGCAATATTACCGCCTATAACTTGCATCCGCGGATATTCTTTTTTAATCGCACGTACGCGATCCAACACACCGCGTGAATGACCATGTGCGGTATCCACTACTAACACATCCACCCCCGCTTCAATTAATGCGACCACACGCTGATCGGTATCTTTACTGGTACCTACGGCAGCGCCCACACGCAAACGTCCTAAGGGGTCTTTACAGGCTTGTGGTTTTTCTTCATCTTTCTGTATGTCTTTAGCCGTGATCATGCCTTTTAAATGAAAATGATCATCGACAACGATAATTTTTTCAATCCGGTGTTTGTGTAATAAGCTGATAATTTCTTCGCGAGTCGCCCCTTCCTTGACCGTAATCAAGCGTTCTTGCGGGGTCATCACTTCGGAAATTAAACGGCGTTGATTCGGTTCAAAATGCACGTCACGACGGGTCACTATACCCACCACTTTGTTGCCAGCTACCACTGGCATACCTGAGATGCCGTGTTCTAGTCTCATCGCCAATAACTGTTCAATGGTCATATCGGATGTAACCGTGATGGGATCTTTCACCACACCACTTTCAAATTTTTTGACCTTACGCACCGCCAGTGCTTGCTCTTCTATGGACATATTCTTGTGAATGATGCCTAAGCCGCCTTCCTGCGCTAAGGCAATGGCCAAACGTGCTTCGGTGACAGTGTCCATAGCGGCGGATAATAAAGGAATACGCAAGGTGATGTCGCGCGTTAGACGCGTCGCTAAATCGGCTGTTTTGGGTAAAATATCGGAATAGGCAGGGACTAATAAGACGTCGTCGAAAGTCAGAGCTTCTTTGAGGATATTCATGCTAAATCTCCCGCTCGCTAGCGTGGTGAATAATAGCAACACATTGTACGATAAATATATGAAGAAAACAATGCCCCAGCTTTTGTTCTCTATTAGGATAAAAAGATACGTAACTAATTGAAATAATTGAATAAAATAATTATTCCTGGTCAATTTATAGGCTATAATTCTGTTTTAGTATGAAACCTATGCCTTCATTTGATTTAGTAATAATACTCCGCTATATTTACGAATTTAGAAAAGGTAAAACTATGTTAGAAAATACGGCAAATGTCTTATTCTGGGATGCAGAAAACTATAGTGCCAACTCTAAATTACAATATAACGTTAGCTTTTCTTTTTTTAATCATTATCCCTTTCGAGGGAATGAAACCGTATTAGACATTGGCTGTGGTGACGGCCGCATAGCCAACTTCATAGCGGATCAATTGCCGCTAGGACATGTTACTGCAATTGATAATTCGCCCACAATGATTGAGCTTGCACAACAAAAAGTTAAAAAAACAAATGTGAAGTTTTCTCTCATGGATGCTCAGAGAATATCCCTTCCCCATAAATTTGATATCATTATTAGTACTTTCTGTTTCCATTGGATTTTGGATAAACTATCTGCACTTAGGATAATTCGAAATCATTTAAAAGCTGATGGTAAATTATTATTTATAATACCGCTGCAGAATAAAACCACTGCTCAAATAAGAAATGATTTAATACGTGGAGAAAAATGGAGGCATTATTACACAAATTATGTAGATCCATCCGCACGCGTGCAAGATGCAAACTATGCCCAATACGCTGAGCAGGCAGGATTCAATAGTGTTGTTCTAAAGCATGAAAAGGCGTTAACCGAATTTGATACCGCAAAAGACTTGCTGAATTTCCTCAAGAACCTAACACCTTGCTTAGAACAACTACCAACGGATGATTTAAAGAACGAATTTATGCAAGATCTTGTAAATGCTTATCTTGAATTTTGCCCACCCTCGCCTGATAATAAAAGTATATTCCAATACTAAAATGAGTCTGAAGGGTGTATAAATTATGCACTAACCTTATAGTCCTCATGTATGTTTTTAAATAATAATCCGCGCTGCTCTTGTAGGCGATCAGCAACCTGATTATCGC